>JAVVFK010000009.1:0-23506 GCA_032251015.1 Elusimicrobiales bacterium | reverse complement strand
GGCCGGCCGTGCGGGCGGGGGGAAGAAAGTCTACGGCGCGGTCATGGAGCAGCTGCTCACCGGCCTCGACCGCAAAAAACGCGCCCTGGTCCTGGGGCTCCTCAAGGACATCGTCTCGCATTATCGCGCCCGGTAGTCTCCCGCCGGTCAGGACGCTTGACCGCGGTCATAGGCTGCCGGGCCCGGTCCCGTCTGGGCCCAATGCCCCTATCGCGGAAATGTAACCTGTGTTACACTATGCTCGTGAGCCGTAAGGGCTCGGGCGGGTTATACGCGGGGAGGAACGGAGCGATGTCCAAAAGCATATTGGTGGCCGACGACGATCCGGCCATGCTGAAAATTTACGAACGCCTGCTGGCCAGGACCAGCCATTCGGTGGCGAAAGCCTCTACCTTCGCCGAAGCGGCCGCGCTAATTGCCGAACGCGAGTTCGACCTGCTGATAACCGACCTGATGCTGCCCGACGGCCTGGGTACCGACCTGATAAAGTTCTTCGAGAAGAAGCGGGCGGGGGCCAGGAGTCTGCTGGTGACCGGCTCGGTCCTGGAAGCGGCGCCGGGCATCCTGCCGGAAACGTATTTCGAGAAACCCTTCGACGTGAACGCTTTCATGGCCGCGGTAGCCGAAGCCCTCGGCTGAACCGGCCCTTCAGGACAATTCGATGAGACCCCACCTGGCGCCGTAAAGCGCCAGGAGGCGGTTCTTTAACGGGCCGTGCTCCGGCAGGCGGAGTTGGGGGTCCTTCTCCAGCACGGCGTCGCGGTCCTCCACTGCCTGGCGCAGCAGGGCCGAGTCGCGCGAGAGGTCGGCCAGGCGCAGGTCAAGGTCGCCGTGCTGGCGCAGGCCAAGCGGGTCGCCGGCGCCGCGCAGGGCCAGGTCCTTCTCGCTTATTATGAATCCGTCGGTGGTGGAGCACATGGCCTGTACGCGTTCGCGGGCGCCCTCGGCGCGCAGATCGGCCACCAGCAGGCAGCGCGATTCGTGCGCCCCCCGGCCCACGCGGCCGCGCAGTTGGTGGAGGCTCGAGAGCCCGAAGCGCTCGGCGTTGTTGATGACCATCACCGTGGCGTTGGGCACGTCTATGCCGACCTCTATGACCTGCGTGGCGGCCAGGACGCGGGTGCGGCCGGCCGCAAAATCTTCCATGACCCTGCGTTTCTCTTCCGGCTTCATGCGGCCGTGCAGTACGGCCAGCGTGTAACCCTTGAATATTTCCCGCAGACGTTCGAATTCCAGCGTGACGGCCTTGAGGCCCGCCGTGTCGCTTTCTTCGATCAGCGGATAAACGATATAGACCTGCCGGCCGACGGAGGCCGCAAGCCGCGCCTCGCGAAAGGCCTTCTCTTCGTTGAGGCTCTCGGTGCGCACCGGCTTGCGGCCCGGCGGCATGCCTGTGAGCGTGGAAACGTCCAGGTCGCCGTAAAGCGCCAGCGCCAGGGTACGCGGTATGGGCGTGGCGGTCATGATGAGCGCGTCGGTGCGGTCGCCCTTAGCGCGCAGCGCCGCGCGCTGGCGCACGCCGAAGCGGTGCTGCTCGTCGACCACGACGAGACCCGGGGTCTTGAGCTTAACGCTCTCCTCTATAAGGGCGTGGGTGCCTATCAGTATATCAAGCCGCCCTTCCGCGGCGTCTTCGAGTATCTTTTTGCGGGCCGGGCCTTTCACCGACGAGGTCAGCAGCGCCCAGCGCACCGGCAGACCTTTGAGCAGCCGCTCGAAGGTCAGCGCGTGCTGCTCGGCCAGTATCTCGGTGGGCGCCATGAAAAGGCCCTGCCGGCCGTTCTCGGCGGCCAGGAGCAGGGCGCTCAGCGCCACGACGGTCTTGCCCGAGCCAACGTCGCCCTGGAGGAGCCGGGCCATCGGCCGCGGCGAGAGCATATCGTCGAAGATCTCGTTTATGACCTTCTTCTGGGAGACGGTGAACTCGAAAGAGAGGGCCTCCCTGAAAGGGGTCAGGAGGTGGCGCCTGAGCTCGTAGCGGTGTTTTTTTTCGACAGCGCGCAACTGCCGGCGCTTTATTCCCCAGGCCAGCGCCATCAGGAAAAGCTCCTCGTAGGCCAACCGCTTGCGGGCGCTTTCCAGTTCGAAAAGCGAGCCGGGAAAATGTATTCCGCGCCCGGCCTGCGCGGCCGAGGCGAGGGCGCGGAGGGAGCGTATGTCCTCCGGCAGATATTCGGGCGTCTCCCCGCCCCTTTCCGCCAGGGCCGAGAACACGGCCTCGCGCATGAAGCGTCCGCTCAAGCCCTCGGTCAGCGGGTATACGGGGACGATTCGGTTCACATGTACCGCTTCTGCCGCGGCGGAGGCCGGGTAATGTTCCTCCACCCTTATGCGGGGGCCCGGGAAAAGCGGGTCCTCGGGGCGGCCGACTATCCAGATCTCCGCGCCTTCGCGCACCTCTTTCTTGAGCGAGGCGAAGACGTCGTAGCGCCAGCTGAAGCGTTTGAACCACGAAGCCTCGACCTCGTATTTTCCGTTGGAGAGGACGGCTTTGAAGATGATCAGCGCCTTGGAAGTGCGGATTTCCCGTGCCGAGAGAACTTTTCCGCGGAATACGAGTATCTCCTCCAGGAGCGGCCCTTTTTCCGCGGCGTCGGGGAGCCTGCGGTCCTGCCAGGCCCGCGGGTAATAGGACAACAGGCCGGCGGGAGTCTCTACTCCCAGTTCCGCCAACAGGGCCGCCCGCTTGGGCCCCACGCCTTTGAGGAATTGTATCTTGGGTACCGGCATGCTCAAATAATTTTCAAAAATCCTCTTTCTATGTTATCATTTTAGCGGGGATAGGGAGGGAACAAGCATTATGCCATGCCGCATACTCGTAGTGGACGATGAAAGGGATTTCGCCGGAGCGCTCAAGCGCTACCTGGAGAGCCACGGCTTCGCCGTGACCGTCCGCTACGGGGCCAGGGAAGCGCTGGACGCCGCCCACAAGGCCAAACCCGCGCTGGTGCTTACCGACGCCGAGATGCCCGGCGGCGACGGCTTCGAACTCTGCGACAAGTTGAAATCCTCCCGGACACTTGGAGAGATCCCGGTCATCATGATGTCGGGCAAGCGCACGGCGGAGCGCGACCAGCTTCAAGGCTACGGCAAAGGCGCCGACGATTACCTGACCAAGCCCTTTTCTTATCCCGTCATGCTCGCCAAAGTGAAAGCCGCGATACGGCGCTTCAAGGCCTGCGACGAGAAGCACGAGCTGATAGAGAAGATGGGCCTGACCATCGACCCATCCTCCCGCACCGCCAGGGCGGGCAAGAAGGATATAAAGCTTACGCGCAAGGAATTCGACCTGCTTACACTGCTGATAATGCGCGAAGGGCGGCTGCTGAGCGTGCCTTTCCTGCTCGAGACCGTCTGGGGTTACGACCCCGCCGAATACAACGACCCTCATACGGTGGAGTCGCATATCTCCAGCCTGCGGCGCAAACTCGGCCCCGCGGTCGCCAAGCGGATAATGAAGGTCACCGGCCACGGCTACCGACTGCAATGAGGAAGACCACTTTTCCGGACGCGCTGCTGGCCTTTTCGCGGGCGGCTCTGCGCACCCCCTGCCCTTCGCCGGCCTGCCTGTCCGCCGCCCTTCTTAAGACCGCGCGCGGTCTTTTCGGTCCCGGCCGTCTTATTATAAGGATAGACGGCGGCGCTTACGCGGGCCTGTACTGCCAGGGGGTCCCGGTCGCCGCGAAGCGCGCCTTCCAGTCCTACAGGGGGCGTATCCCCGCCGCCGGCGCGGCCTTCGATTCCGGCGGGATCTCTTTCTTCGCCGCCGCGTCGCCTCCCGGCGCCCCTTCGCTTATAACCATGGCGCTCTGCTGCGGAGGCAGGCCGATGGCGCAGGAGAAAGAGGCTCTCCGGAGCTTCGCCGGCCTCCTGTCGCTGGCGGACGCGCGCTGCGCGGTGGAGGAGGACCTGCGCCAGTCGGAGGAAACTTACCGCACGCTGGTCAACACGGGGCGGGATATCATCTACTCCATAGACAGGCAGGGCCGGGTCACCTATATCAGTCCGCAGGTCCGCCGTTACGGCTATTCGCAGGGCGACGTGATCGGCCGGCATATAACCATGTTCTCGCATCCCGAGGACAGGCTGGACACGGTCAAGGCGCTGACCAACGCTTTCAAGACGGGCACCACCCTGCCGCTGATCCCCTACCGCGCCCGCCGCAAGGACGGGACGTATTTCTACGCCGAGCAGAAGAGCGGGATAGTGTTCAAGGGCGGCCGCCCGGTCTCGATAACCGGGGTCATCCGCGACGTGAGCGCCCGCAGGGAACTGGAGCGCGAACTGCGCGACAGCGCCGAGACGCTGCGCAAGATATTCGACAACGCCCCGGACGCGATATTCATAAAAGACACCGGGGGCCGCTACGCACGCGTCAACCGGGCCTGCTCGGACGTGCTGGGGTTGCCCCCCGACAAGATAACGGGGCTGACGGACTTCGATTTCTTCAAAAAAACCGAAGCCGAGGAAGGCCGCCGCCAGGACGAGCGCGTCCTCAAGGCCGGGGAGACCGTGGTCTCCGACAACACCCGCACGGCCGCCGACGGGGAGACGCGCGTGTACAACGTGGTCAAGACCCCGCTGCGCAATGTCTACGGGGATATAACCGGCCTGCTGGGGATAGCCAGGGACGTTACCAGGGTGCGGGCGATGGAGGCCGAACTGGTGAGGAAGAAGGCGGGGGAACTGGTGTCCCGGGTCACCGGCGGCATGGCGCACGATTTCAACAACGTCCTCGCGGCCATAGACGGCTACGCCACGCTGGTCTACGAGAGCCTCAGGCCGGGGGCGCCGGGGAAAGAGGAGATGCGCAGCATCATCTCGGCGGTGAAGCGCGCGGCGGCCATAAGCGACAAGCTGCACGACCTGCCCGCGGGCCTCAAAAAAAACGTCGGAAAGAATTGAGGCGGATTTGAGGTTTATTTGAGCGGGCGGTTGTATACTATCCATGTAGGATTTACAACTTAGTCAGTCACCCTGCTCTTTAAAACTTAACAGCCTAAGTCAGGCAACACAGATCTCGGCGCCGCGTTTGCGCCCCCCTAACCCCCAAACCCCCAAAGCATAGTCCCCAAGACGATGCTTAGCAAGCGCGGCGTCGACTTATTTTAGAACCCCAGCTAAAGACCCCGGAAGCCCTCCTTCCGGGGTCTTTGCTATAAGGAGACAGCCGGGGGCATGTCGGGGCGGCAGCCCGCAAAACGCGGGTCGCGCACACCGTGCGCTCCCCTCCTCACTCGGCCCTCGCGCTTACGCAAGCTCGGGCCTTCGCGAAGGTTTTGCTAAGCTGCCGCCCCGCCTCCCCCGGCTACTTCCTTAATGGGGAGCTTAATCGGGTAGGCTCCCTCGCCGGGCCTTCCGAAGCCACATCGGAGGCTTTCCCCAAGCGGAGCGAGGGAACCGGCACTGCCGGACGGGCATGAATGTCTGAGGCCTAGCGCGCTATGCGCGCAGGCCGAGTTCGTGCCCGTCCGAGCGCAGCGCCGGGTGTATTTTAGAAAGCCGAACCCGTGGCGGAGTGAAGGCCCGGCGAGGGAGCCTGAGCCCTTACTCTTCCGACATGCAGGGGTAGCGGTAGTCAGTGGGGGGAGAGAGGTTCTCCTTGACCGTGCGGACCGAGGTCCAGCGCAGCAGGCTGTGGTACCAGCCCACCTTGTCGTTGGTGCCCGACGCCCTGCCGCCGCCGAAGGGCTGGCGGTCCATGACGGCGCCGGTGGGCTTGTCGTTGACGTAGAAATTGCCGGCCGCGTTCTCCAGCGCTTTCGACGCCTCCGCTATGACCGCCTCGTCGCGCGCGAATAATGATCCCGTCAGCGCGTAGGGCGAGGTGGAGTCGCAGATCTCCAGCGTCCGGGCGAAATCCTTCTCCTCGTAGGGGTAAACCGTCAGCACCGGCCCGAAGATCTCCTCCTGCATCGTCTTGAACATCGAGTCGGAGGTCTCTATCAGCGTGGGACGGATGAAATAACCCTGCCGTTCGTCGCATTGCCCGCCGGCCAGTATCTTCGCCGAGGGCGATTTCTTCGCCTGGTCTATGTATCCCTTTATATTGTCGTAGCCCATCTTGTCGATGACCGCGTTCATGAAACAGGAGAAGTCCTCCGGCGGGCCCATCTTTATCCCGTCAATGGCCGCGGCCAGGTCGCCCTTTATCGACTCCCAGAGCGGCTTCGGGATATACGCCCGCGAGGCCGAGGCGCATTTCTGGCCCTGATGCTCGAAGGCGCCACGTATTATGGCGGTCTTGAGCGCCTCCGGGTCGCAGGAGGCGTGGGCGAAGATGAAGCACTTGCCGCCGGTCTCGCCGACGATGCGCGGGTAGCATTTGTAGGCGAACAGATTGCGCACTATCGCCGACCACATGCCGTTGAACACCGGCGTGGAGCCGGTGAAGTTGAGCCCCGCGAAATGTTCGCTCTCTATGGCGCGGTTGCCGATCTCGCCCGCCGGGCCGGAGACCATGTTTATGACGCCGTCGGGCAGGCCCGCCTCGCGCAGCAGCGACATGATGTAATGGGCCGGCAGCATGGCGTTGGAGGCCGGCTTCCAGACGACGGGGTTGCCCATCAGCGCCGGGGCCGCGGGCAGGTTGCCGGCTATCGAGGTGAAGTTGAACGGCGTCACCGCGTAGACGAAGTTCTCAAGCGGCCTGTATCCCAGCCGGTTGCGTTCGCCGGCGGCCTGCGAGGGCTGCTCCTCCCAGAGGCGCCCGGCGTACCAGGCGTTGAAACGGAACAGGTCCGCCAGTTCGGCGGTGTCGGCTTCGGCCTGCTGTACAGACTTGGAGGCGCAGAGCATGGTGGCGGCGGTGAGAGCCTGCCGCCAGGGGCCGGCCAGCAGGTCGGCCGCCCGGAGGAAAACCCCCGCGCGTTCCCGCCAGTGCAGGGAGCCCCAGCTCCGTCGGGCGACGACGGCCGCGTCGATGGCCGAATCCACCTCTGCGGCGGTGGCCCTGTGATAGCGGCCAAGCTCCAGCTTGTGATCGTGGGGCGCCCTGATGAGGGCGGTGCGGCCGGTGCGCACCTCGGCGCCGCCTATGAATAACGGTACTTCCGTCGGCGAGGCCTTCAGTTCGTCCAGTTTCGCCCTGATCGCGGCCCGCTCCGGGCTGCCGGGCGCGTACGATAGATTGGGTTCGTTAACGGGTCTTTCGGCGGGGAATTTAAGGGTCATTTTAATACCTCTTTTGAACTATCTTACAAAATCGCGGGGGGTGTCAAGTTGCCGCTCTCCAATGAAAATTTGACACGTTCCCGGTTAGGTGTTAAAATATCCGCGCTACTACTAATAGTGGTGGGGGAAGCAGGTACCACAACGTATGGTAGTCCGCGGGAGCCGAGGATAGCATAGGCAAGGCTCCCCCGAAGGGCCCCCGTCGGCCCTTAAAACAGGAGATAAGACGAATGAAATGCCCGTTCTGCGGCGAGGAAGACACCAAGGTCACCGACAGCCGCGATTCCTCGGACGGCCTGGAGATCAGGCGCCGCCGGGAATGCGAAAAGTGCGAGAAGCGCTTCACCACCTACGAGAGGATGGAACAGCACCCGCTGGTCGTCATGAAGAAGGACGGCCGGAGGGAGCCTTTCTCGCGCGAGAAGCTGATGAGCGGCATCGTCAAATCCTGCCAGAAGAGGGAAGTAAGCGTGGAGAAAATGGAGGAGGCAGGCAGGAACATAGAGGCCAGCCTGAGGAGCGAGGATAAGAGCGAGATCCCCAGCCGTACCATAGGGGAACTCGTCGCCCGCGCGCTCAAGCGGCTCGATAAGGTCGCGTATATCCGTTTCGCGTCCATTTACAAGGACTTCGAGGACGTGAAGGATTTCGAGAAAGAGATAAAGTCCATAAAAAGATAACGCAGGGGGAAACGAAATGAACGAATTTTTTCCGAAAGTCATAAAGAAGCGCAACGGCAAGGTGGCGCCTTTCAACCTTGAGAAGATAAAGGCCGCCATTTACAAGGCCGCCTACACGCTGGGCGGCCGCGACGAGGAGAAAGCCGTGGACGCGGCCAACGAGGTGGCCCGCCGCCTCAACAACGATTTCACACTTAAAAACCGCATCCCTACCGTGGACGACAGCAACGCCATGTGCGTCGCCGTCCTGCGCGAGAAAGGCTTCGACCGCACCGCCGACAAGTTCGAGTCCTACTCCCTGGACCGCGGCCGCGTGCGCCGCAGCGGCCTGACCGTCAAGAAGCGCGGGGCCAAGGCCGACATCACCGACCAGATGCTGCTGGTGCAGAGCATCACAAACGAGACCATCGAGCCTTTCGACAGGACCAGGCTCGCGGCCGCGCTGGAGTCGGAATACGCCCTGACCCCCGAACTGGCGGCGATGATAGCCAAGGAGACCGAGAACAACGCCTACGAACTCTCGGAGAAGTACGGCACCAAGTCCTTCGATACGCAGTTCCTGCGCCGCATCTCCGAGTCGCATCTCTCGATGATGGGCATCCCGCTCAAGAACAGCGCGCTGGCCATGCCCATCTCCACCCTGGAATCCCTGGTGGTGGGAAACAGCAAGGAGAACAGCAACATCACCTCCAACAACCCCGAGGCGGTCAACCTCGGCGTGGCCGAGTACGTCCTCAAGCAGTACAACCTGCGCAAGGTCTTCTCCGAGGAGGTGGCCGAGGCCCACAACAACGGCGCCGTGCACATACACGACCTGGGATACCCCCAGCGCGTGTACTGCTCCAGCCATTCGGTGGAGTACATCAAGAAATACGGCCTCGATAAGATAGTTTCCAACCTCCAGAACAAGAGCCACCCGGCCAGGTCGGCCATGGTTCTCAACGGCCATATCCAGACCTTCCTGGCGTCGATGCAGAGCCGCTACGCCGGGGCTCTCGGCTTCGGCTTCCTTAATATACTCTACGCGCCCATGCTCAACTGCCCCGAGGTGCTCATCGAGGGCGAGCTCGAGGGAAAACCCGTCAAGTTCAAGAGGACCGAGCTGGAGGCGATGGTGGAGGCCGGCACTATAAGCTGCACCGACGGCACCGCCGTTCCCTACTTCAAGAAGACCGGCGAGACCCGCGAGCTGCGCAAGCTCTCGCGCGGCGAGATGCGCCAGATAGCGCAGAACCTCATCTTCTCCGCCAGCCAGAACGCGTTCAGCCGCGGCGGGCAGACGCTGTTCATCGACTTCAATATCCACACGGGCGTGCCGCAGTACATGCATAACGTACCGGCTCTTGGCCCCGGCGGCAAGTACATGGTGGAGGACGCGCAGGGCCGCGTCGAGCTGGTGGACGAGGCTCCCCGCTTCAAGGGCGCCGAGGGCGACAGCCGCAACGGCGACGTGGTGCATCCCGGCGACGGCCGCAAGTATATCACCTACGGAGACCCCCGCATGGTGAAGACCTCGCAGGAGTTCGCCATAGAGCTGATGAAGGTATGGGAGGACGGCGACAAGTACGGCATACAGTTCGCCTTCCCCAAGTGCGACCTGCACGTCAACAACGAGGCCCTGACCGACCCGGGCGAGCGCGAGGTCTACGACTACGGCTGCCGCCTGGCCGCGAAGAACGGCTCCACCTACTTCATGTTCGACCGCGACGGCGCCGGCGCCACGCTGGCTCAGTGCTGCCGCCTCAAGGAGAAGGTCACCGATCCCGACCTCCTTAAGCGCCCGGAGCTCATCCGCTTCACCGGCTTCCAGATCGTGACCATCAACCTGCCGCAGGCCGCCTTCAAGGGCAAGACGATGCAGGGCACGCTGGACCAGATCGGCAAGGCGATGGACCTGGCCATGAAGGCCCACCTGCAGAAGAAGGTCTACACCCAGATGCTGCTGGACACCGACGGCAGCCCGCTGCGCTCGCTGGGCATCCCGTCCGACGACGGAACCCCGTACGTGGACCTCAGCAAGGCCACCTACCTCATGGGCCTCATCGGCCTCAACGAGGTGGTCCAGTATCTGACCGGCAAGGAACTCCACGAGAGCAAGGACGCCTACGAGACCGGCCTGCAGGTGATAGACTACATGTACAGCAAGATCGCCGAGCTCAAGCTGAAGCATAACCTCAAGCTGACGCTGGAAGAGACCCCCGGCGAAAGCGCCACGCAGAAGCTGGCCAAGGGAGACATGGCGCGCTTCCCCGAGGCGAAGAAAGTGGTCAAGGGCGACCTAAAGAAGGCTCCCTATTACACCAACTCCGTCCACCTCAACCCCGCCGCCGACGTCTCCATCGTGGACCGCATAGAGCTGCAGTCCAAGTTCCACGAGATGATAGAGTCCGGCGCCATCATCCACGTCTACTGCGGCGAGTCGCAGATACCGGCCGAGTCCATCGGGACGCTGGTGGAGAAAGCCTACCGCAACACCCGCGCCTCGCAGGTGACGGTCTCGCCCGAGTTCACGCACTGCAATAACTGCCACACCAACTACTTCGGCTTCAAAAAGAAGTGCGGCAAGTGCGCCTCCGAGGACCTGACGCTGCGCACCAAGATAGTCGGCTACTTCTCCAACCTCAGCGGCTGGAACGACTCGCAGCTGGCCATCAGCGCCGCCCGTGAGACCGTGGCCGACCGCTACGCCAGCTTCGCGCCCGGCGTGAAGTGGCTGCACGAGAAGGACGACTCCAAGAAGGTCATGGTGTTCGGCAAGCCCGGCTGCGCCACCTGCGAGGAGGCCAAGACCTCGCTGACCAGGGCCCTCAAAGACAACGGCATGGAGATCCCTGTGGAGTTCCACGATCTCACGAAGACCGAGAGCCGCATAGCCGCGGCCAAGTGGAACGTGCCGCTGGACCCGATACCGACGGTGCTGGTCAAGAACAACGGCACGACCTCGCGCTACGAGCTCAAGTTCAAGCGCGGCAAGCCGGTCCGCCGCAAGGAAGTCGAGTACCACAAGATGGTCGAAGAGGCCTACACGGTCAAGGCCTGATGAAAATAGGCGCGGCGCTGGAATTCAACCTGATAGACTATCCCGGAAGGATAGCCGCCGTCGCGTTCACGCCGGGCTGCAACTACCGCTGTCCCCACTGCCACGCCAAGCCGCTGGTGGACGGAGGGACTCCCCCGGTCGACGAGAAAGAATTCTTCGACTATCTCGGCACCGTCAAGGACTGGGTCAATGGCGTCGCCATCTGCGGCGGCGAGCCGACCCTTCAGCCGGACCTGGTGCCGTTCATCGAAGAGCTCCGGGCCAGGGACCTTAAGGTCAAGCTGGACACCAACGGCAGCGCGCCGGAAGTCCTGTCCCGCATGCTGGCCGACAAGCTTGTGGATTATGTCGCCATGGACGTGAAGGGGCCCGAGCGGCTCTGGGCGGCCACGGCCGGCGTACCGGGCTGCGCGGAGAAGGTAAAGGAAAGCATGCGGCTGGCCGCCTCGTTCCCCGAATACGAGTTCCGCACCACGGTGACGCCGGTAGTGAGGGACGGGGAGATCTCCTTCCTGACCGTGCCGGAGATGGCGGAAACGGCCGCGCTCATAGTGGAGAACACCGGCTCGAAGTACCATCGCTACTTCGTCCAGAAGTTCGTGCCGCGCAAGGGAGGACTGCTTGACCCGCGGCTGGAGACCTTCCCCGAGACCCCGCCGCAGCTGTTGCAGGACATACACGCCGAAGTCGTTAAGATATTGCCCAAGACCGAAGTGAGAGGATAAAAAATGACGAAGCTCGAAGTTACCGTTCAGAAACTGGCCGCGGACGCCAAGACCCCGGCCTACGCCCATGAGGGCGACGCCGGCGTGGACCTTTACTCGGCGGTGGACAAGATCATGCAGCCCGGCGAGCGGGCGCTGATCCCCACGGGCCTCAAGATGGCCATCCCCCACGGCTACGAGGGCCAGGTCCGCCCCAAGTCGGGGCTCGCTCTGAAGCACGGCCTCACCGTTCTCAATACGCCCGGCACTGTGGACGCCCCCTATCGCGGCGAAGTCGGCGTCATACTGATAAACCTCGACCCGAATTCGCCCTACGAGGTGAAGAAGGGCGAAAAAGTGGCGCAGATGGTCTTCAACAAGGTGGAGTACGCCTCTTTCACCGAGGCGAAGGAACTGGCGGAGACCACCCGCGGCGCCGGCGGATTCGGCAGCACCGGCAGGCACTGAGCGCGTTCAGCCATGCGCGCCCCGGACCCGGCCGTACGGCCGGGTCTTTTATTGCCGTTTTTTGGTATGATTTCATGTCCGACGAGGCTGTTGTCATGAAAAAGAACGACGAAGACCTTAAGAACCTGAATCTCTTTTCTAATTTTACCGAGTGCGGGCTCCGCGAGTTCCGCAAGACCTTCCGCAGCGCCTCGTTCAAGGCCGGGGACGTCGTCTTCCGCGAGGGGGCGGAAGGCTCCACCTTCTTCGTCATAATCTCGGGCGAGATCGCCATAGAGAAGAAACTCGACAAGGCCGGGAAGCGCTACAAGAAGCTGGCCTCCATGAGCAAGGGGAATTTCTTCGGGGAGATGGCCGTCCTGGAGGACAGGCCGCGCTACGCCCAGGCCCGCGCCGTCACCGACTCCGAGCTATTCGAGCTGGAGCGCGCGAGCCTGCTGGAATTCATAAAGAAATGCCCCGAAGAAGGCGCGGGGATGCTGATAGAGATAATACTGGTCATCCTCAAGCGCCTGCGCCATACCTCCGACGAGCTCATGGCCGCCCACGGCTTCATGGAAGTCCTGGCCAAGTACAAGAGACGGTGACAGGCTTTTTCCCGCGATAAAAAACCCCGGGGAGGCCCGGGGTTTTTTATTTCGTATTCCGGGGACAGTATATTTATTTCAAATAAATATACTGTCCCCGGATTATTACAGGTCGGTCATGTAGGCGATCTCGTCGTAGGGGGTGCGGTACATGGGCTGCTTGAGGCGCTTCTGGTCGAAGATATGCCCGAAGATGCCTATGCTGCGCCCGACCACGAAGAGGGCGTTGAGGCAGCCCATCTTTACTATGTCCTCCGTCTCCTGCGCGGTGAAGAGGCCGGTGCTGGAAAGCATGTCCACGAAGGAGATGCCTATGCAGCCGTCCACGTTGAGTATCAGGTTGCCCTTCTTGGCGGTGGTCAGCTTCTCCACCTCCAGCGCGTAGTCCAGCAGGGGGGTCTTTTTGAAGTTCTTCTTGCAGAAGGCCTTGAGCTGGGTGACGCGCATATCGGGGTTGGTCACACTCTTGACGCGGTGGCCTATGCCGGGTATCGGCGTGCCCTTCTTCTTCATGTCCTTTATGAACTGCTCGGGTGTGAGCCCGGCGTCGTAGGCGCGCTTGAACTCCTGCGCCGCGCCGTCTATGGCGCCGCCGAACCGCGGGCCGATGGTCAGCAGGCCGGAGGCTAGCGAGGAGATGATATCCTTGCCGGCGCGCGCCGTAACTATAGCGTTATGGGCGCCGCTGACGGCCGGGCCGTGGTCGGCGGTCAGCATGAGCGCGGTTTCGAGGAACTTGCGGCCGTAATCGGGCAGCTCGCGCTTGAACCAGAGCAGGCCTATCACGCCTCCTATGCCCATGCCGCTGCCCAGCACTTTCGAGATCGGGATATTGAGGTATTCGAGTTCCTCTTTCTTCTCGTTGGAGATGGTGTTGATGAAGGTGGTGGCCTTGCGTATCTTTCCTTCCTTCATCGCCTGGGCGAAGTCCATCGGCAGAGCCGGGGCCGCGATATCTTCGGCGGGCTTTATCGCGCCTTTCTTAAGGAGCTTCTGGTATGTCTCGTTGACCTTCACGCCGTAGTCGTCGAACGAGTCGGGCACTATGGCGCCGGCGGCCTTGAGGGCCGCGTTCTTTGCGTCGGCGGTCTCCAGGTCCGAGCCGGCCTTGGCGCCCGCGTGGCCGAACTGAACACCCGCGGGGAACATCTTGGAGCAGGTACCGGTCACCCAGATGACCAGCGGCTTGGTTATCTTTTTCGCCTTGAGCGCTTCCACTATGCGCAGCTCCTCGGTGCCGCCTATCTCGCCCAGCGCCACTATCATCTTGACGTCCGGTATGGCCTCGTAGCGCAGTATATGGTCGAGCAGGGTGGAGCCCGGGTAGGCGTCGCCGCCTATGGCGATGCCCTCGTAGAGGCCGTCGGTGTTGCGGGCGATTATGTTATAGCACTCGTTGGAGAGGCCGCCCGACTTGGAAACGAAGCCGACCGAGCCGGGCCTGTGCAGTTTGGACTCCACGATATTGTCGTAGGTGCCGGCGGTATTGGCTATCTTGAAGCAGCCGGCCTTGATGCCGCCGACGGTGGCCGGGCCGATGACCATCTTGTCGAGCTTCTTCGCCGTCGCGGCCAGCTGGCGCGCGCGGCGCTCCGGCACTCCTTCGGCTATCACGCAGACGGTGCGGATATTGGGGTGGTTGAGCGCCTCCATGGAACTGTCGAAGGCGCTGCGGAACGAGGCGAAGTTGACCACTACGTCGGCCTTGGGATGCTTCTCCGCCGCGGAGACGAACTTGCCGTACATCGGCAGGAGCACCTCGCCCTTGCCGAAGAAGACCTTGTGCACGCCGTCGGTGCCGGGATTGACTATCGCGGCGACCGAAGGGGTTTTTCGTCCGCAGGCGTAGTCGAAGTCCAGCATGCGCTGTATGGCGTTGACGTGGTAGCCGTAGACTATCGAGGTGGTGTCTTTGGTGAATAGTTCGGGTTTCATTATTTCTTACCTCCGGCGACGGGCTTCTTCGCCGCGGCTTTCGCCCCGGCGGGGAGCGCCATGGAGACCACGGCGGTCATGTGCGTTTCCGGGCCATAAACCTCTATCGGCACGCCCAGCGTGTCGCCCAGCTTGCGCATATTGGCGAGGCCTTCCTTGTAGTTGGGGCCGCCGCGGCGCACGAATATCTTTACCTTGCCCTCCACCAGTTTCTTCTGATATTCCTTCAGGGCCTTTATGATGCCCTTGAAGGTCTTGGCCACGTCGGTGAAGTTGGCTATGCCGCCGCCTATGATCAGCACTTTGCCGCGCGGGTCCTTTTTGCGCGTCATCAGGTCCAGGACGGTTTTCGCGTACTGGTAGGTGTCCTCCTCGGACGGGTCGCCTGAATATTCGCCGTAATTGGCCAGTTCCTTCGAGAATCCCAGGTCGCAGACGGTGTCGGCGTATATGACCGAGGCGCCGCCGCCGGCCACCATGTTCCAGACCCGGCCGTCCGGGTTGAGCATGGTGAGCTTGAGGCTGGCCCCGGTTTTCTCGTCCACGGAGCGGATGAACTGCTCCTCTTTGGTGAGCTTCTGGCCGAACGAGGAGGGGAAGTCCAGGTCGCCCCAGACCTTGACGCACTCGAAGGCCGCGGTATCGTCCACCCGGGCCACCAGGTCCAGCGGCACTATCTCGTCGCCGTGGAAGGTGAACGGGTTTATCTCGAGGTATGTGAAGTGTCCCTCGGCGTAGACCTTGTAGAGCGCGCGGACGAATTCCTCCACCTGCTCCCGGCGCTTGCCGAAGTCGGGCATGTCGAGCTTTACTTCGTCCACGGAGGAGAGTACCGGTACCGCGGTCTCCTTGACCTTCTCCCAGTTCTCCTCGACGTAGATGCCGCCCTTGTTGGAGAGGTAGATGGTGTCATTGTCGCGGGTGGCCTTTATGGCCACGTAGAATTCCTCGGAGTCCTCGTGATGCGGTGTGAAAGGCTCAATGAGGAAGGTGTTGAGCTCTCCGGTGGTCTTGCCTACCGTGACGGTCTTGTTCATCCGCCCGGCTATCCACGCCCAGGTATCCTTCCAGTCCTTGTTGAGGGACAGCAGGCCGTGCTTGCCGCGCTTGCCGAAGAGCTGGTCGGGCTTGGCCACCAGCTTTTCTTTAAGCAGCCAGGGATGGTCCTTAAGCAGTTTCCTGGGGTCGGTGTCGGGGCGCACCAGCGCCAGCTTAGCCGACCGGCCTTTGAACGACGGTATGTGCCTCGCCAGCCCGTCGAAAATAATTCGCTTGCCTTCGTATTCCCTTATGCCTTTTTGTGCCATGATGTCTCCCTTATTTGCCGGTAGTCTGGTTGAGGAGCCCGCCGGCCGTGAGGATGGCCCGCTGGCGGTCCGAAAGGCCGCAGACGCACTCTATGGAGGCGCCGGTGCGCTCGTTCTTGAGCATGACCGGCCTGCCTTCCTCGACGGCCGCGCGCCAGTCGGCGCAGGTCAGCTTGTCGCCGGCCTTGACCTGGTCGTAGTCCGCCGGATTCTTGAACGTCAGCGGGGCTATGCCGAAGTTTATGAGGTTGGCCGCGTGGATGCGCTCGAACGACTTTGCCACGACCGCCTTGACGCCCAGGTACATCGGGCACATCGCGGCGTGCTCGCGGCTGGAGCCCTGGCCGTAGGATTCGCCGGCCACTATGACGTTATGGCCTCCCGCGGCCTTGTTCTCCAGGCAGCGCTTGTGGAAGGTGGCGTCCACGTTCTCAAAGACGTACTCGGCGTACTTTGGGACGTTTGAGCGGTACTTGAGCCGCGCACCGGCCGGCATGATGTGGTCGGTGGTGATCTTGTCCCCGACATGTATCATGACGGAGCCGTCCAGCTTTTCGGGCATCCTGTCGTTCTTGGGCGGTTCGCCGATATTGGGGCCGCGGAAGACCTCGGTCTTCTTGAGTTCCTCGGACGGTTTTATGAACATCGAGTCGTCCACCAGGAAGGAGGCCGGCTCCTTGACGGCGGGATACGCAATGCCGGCCTTGCGCGGGTCGGTGAACTTGCCGGTGACGGCGGCCACGGCGGCCACCTCGGGGCTGACCAGGTACACCTGCGCGTCCTTGGTGCCGCTGCGGGCCTCGAAGTTGCGGTTGGAGGTGCGCAGCGAAACGCCGCCGCTCTTGGGCGAGAAGTGATTGCCTATGCAGAAGCCGCAGGCGCTCTCCAGCACGCGCGCGCCGCTGTCGAGCAGGTCGGCCAGGGCGCCTTCACGGGCCATCATCTGCAGCACCTGGCGCGAGCCGGGGGCCACGCCCAGGCTCACGGTGGGGGCCACCTTGCGGCCCTTGAGTATCCCGGCGGCCGTGGCCATGTCGCGGTAGGAGGAGTTGGTGCAGGAGCCGATGCAGACCTGGTCCACCGGCATCTCCCCGAGCCCGGAGACTTTTTTGACGTTTCCGGGGCTGTGCGGGCAGGCGGCCATCGGTTCTATGGACGACAGGTCGAGGTCGATGGTCCGGTCGTACTGCGCGCCTGCGTCGGCCTCGAGCCCGGTCCAGTCGGCCTCGCGGCCCTGGGCCTTCATGAAGCCCTTCGTGACTTCGTCGGACGGGAAGACGGAGCAGGTGACACCCATCTCGGCGCCCATGTTGGCGATGACGGCGCGCTGCGGCACGGAGAGTGTCCTCACGCCGGGGCCGCCGTATTCCAGCATCACTCCGACATTGCCCTTCACGGTCAGTATCTCCAGCATCTTCAGGACCACGTCCTTGGCGGTGACCCAGGGCTTGAGCTCCCCGGTAAGGTTAACGAGGTAGACCTTGGGGCAGGCGGTGTAGAACAGGCCGCCGCCCATAGCCACGGCTACGTCCAGGCCGCCGGCGCCTATGGCCACCTGGCCTATGCCGCCGCCGGTGGGGGTGTGGGAGTCGGATCCGAGCAGCGTGGTGCCGGGCTTGCCGAAGCGCTCCAGGTGCACCTGGTGGCAGATGCCGTTGCCGGGACGGGAATAGACCACGCCGTAGCGGGCCGCCACGGTCTGGAGGTACTTGTGGTCGTCGGAATTCTCGAAGCCGACCTGGACGGTATTGTGGTCGACGTAGGAAACTGAAAGATCGGTCTTTATCTCCTTGAGGCCCATCGCCTCGAACTGCAGATAGGCCATGGTCCCCGTCGCGTCCTGTGTCAGGGTCTGGTCTATGCGTATGCCTATCTCTTTGCCTTTTACGAATTCGCCTTCTTTGAGGTGGGAAGTGAGGATCTTTTCAACGATGTTCTGGGGCATGATCACGCTCCTGCGAAGTTGTTGGGAATCTCTCTATATACATTTTCTCAAAAAAACGGGTTGTTACTGTATTGATTATAGTCATAGGCCGGAAAGAAAAAACCCGGGGTTTCACCCCCGGGTCTTCCCTTTCCGCCGGCCGACGGTTTCAGAAAAGCACTCCGCCGCCCGAGCCGTCGGGATCGGAACCGCCGCCCCAGCCGTCGCCGGAGCCGCCGCTGCCGCAGCCGCCGCCGTCGTCTACGTCGTCGGGGCCGCCGCCGGAACCGCCCGAGCCGCCGCCGTCCGGGTCCGGGTCGCCGCTGTCGGGCATGGTGTCGCCGGCATAAGCGCTGGCGCAGAACACCGCGCTCACGGTCATGGCGCCGAAGCCGGCCGCCAGGAGCATGAATATGATGGAAACGAGTATTTTCTTCATTTAACCTCCAAAAACTTTACGCTTCTATGATACCAAACGCGGTGGAAGCGCATAAGGTTCCGGGGGCCTATTGACCCGGGGGTCCCGGGACACTTCCGCCGTCAAGTCTTGACGTGGGGTATTGCGCGGCCGGCCGGCGGAAAAGCGGGGAGGCGGGCCCAGGCTCCGCGTATTTTGGTATATTCTGGTGTATAGGGCCTAGGGGTAGGCGATAATGGAAGCCGCTGACGATAACCGCGAAAGAATTTTCGGCGCTCTGCCGGACGACCCGGCCGCGCTGAGATACATCATAGACAGATCTCCCGTCGGCATGGCCATGCACGACCGGAGCGGCCGCATAGAATACGTCAACGGGAAATTCGTTTCCCTTTTCGGCTACGCCCTTGCCGATATCCCCGACAGGGAAGCCTGGTCGGCCAAAGCCGCGCCGGACCCGGCCGACCGGGCCGCGCAGGGCGCCAGGTGGTCCGAAGCCCTGAAGAAAGCCGCCGCCGGCGGCGGGGAGATAGCCCCGACGGAATTCAGGTTCGCCTGCAAGGACGGCTCTTTCCGGGACGTGATCGTTTCCGGCGTTCTTTGCGGCGACAAAGTCTTCGCCATGTTCGAGGACGAGACGGAGCGCGCCGAGGCTGCCCGCGCCCTGCGCGAAAGCGAAAGCCTTTACCGCGCACTGGTCGAGACCACGCGCACCGGTTACGTGGTGATGGACATGGAAGGCCGGGTGACCGACGCCAACCTCGAATATGTCCGCCTCAGCGGTCATCGGGACCTCAAGGAGATAATGGGCCGCAGCGTCCTTGAATGGTCCGCCGCCCACAACAAGCGGGAGGCCTGGGAGGCGGTGCTCCTGGCCGTGCGCGACGGCAGGGTCCTTAACTTCGAACTGGATTATTCCGGCCCGGCTGGCGGGCTGACGCCCGTCGAGGTGAACGCCACCGCGGTCACGCGAGAAGGCCGGCCCAGGATAATCGGCCTCTGCCGGGACATAACGGAACGCCGTAAGACGGAGGCGGAGCTGCTCTTCCTCAACCGGGACCTGGAAAAGAAGGTGGAACTGCGCACCGCAGAGCTGATGCAGGCCCAGAAGATGGAGATCCTGGGACTGCTGGCGGGCGGCATCGCCCACGATTTCAACAATGTCCTCGCCTCCATCTCGGGTTCGGCGGACCTGCTGCGGATGAGCCTGACGGAAGGGGAGCCCGCGGCCGACGGTCTGGAAGAGATAGTGAAAGAGGCCAAAAGGGGCTCGCTGCTGACGCGACAGCTGACGGCGCTGAGCAGGAAAGACGGTCTCAGGATGGAGAAGATGGACCTCGGCGCGGCGGCGGAGAGTTCCTGCAAAATGCTGAACCGCCTTATGGGCCGGGGTGTAAGGCTGGAGACGCGGCTGTCCCCCGAAGCGGGGACGATACTCGCCGACGCCGGCCAGGTCTCGCAGGTGATCATGAACCTGGTCATAAACGCCCGGGACGCAATAGAGGGGGAGGGGACGATAACCGTCTCCACCGGCAGGGAGGAACTGGGGGCCGCGCGGCCCGGCATGCCGCTGGCGCCGCCGCCCGGCGTTTACGCCGTCCTCTCCGTGCGCGACACCGGCTCCGGCATGACGCCGGAGACGAGGGCGCGCCTGTTCGAGCCCCTGTTCACCACCAAGCCCGAGGGCAAGGGCACCGGCCTTGGCCTGTCCATAGTCTACGGAGCGGTCTCCCGGCTCGGCGGCGGCATAGCGGTGGAAAGTTCCCCCGGCCGCGGCAGCGAATTCCGCGTCTACTTCCCGGCTACTTCTCCGCCATGAACGGGTAGCGGTAGTCGTAGGGCGGCACGAAGTTCTCCTTGACCGAGCGCGGCGAAGTCCACCTTATCATGTTGAGCAGCGAGCCGGCCTTGTCGTTGGTCCCGCTGGCCCTGGCCCCGCCGAAGGGCTGCTGGCCCACCACGGCGCCGGTCGGCTTGTCGTTGATGTAGAAGTTGCCGGCGGCGTTCTCGAGCTTGTCGAAGGCCTTGAGTATGGCGGCCCTGTCCTGCGCGAATATCGCGCCGGTCAGCGCGTAGGGCGAGGTGGTATCGCAGAGCCTGAGCGTCTCGTCGAACTTCTTGTCGTCGTAGACGTAGACGGTCATTACGGGCCCGAAGATCTCCTCCTGCATGGTCTTGAAGTCCGGCTTCGAGGCCTTTATCAGCGTCGGGCGGATGAACCAGCCCTTGGACGAATCGTACTTGCCGCCGGCCAGTATCTGCGCGCCGCGGTCCTTGGCGGCGTAGTCGATGTAGCCGGTGATGCTGGAGAAGGCGTTCTTGTCTATGACGGCGTTGACGAAGTTGGTGAAGTCCTCGGCCGGGCCCATCTTGAGGCCCTCTATCTGCGCGACGAGGTCGTCCTTTATCTTGTTCCAGACCGACTTGGGGATATAGGCGCGGCTGGCGGCCGAGCATTTCTGGCCCTGGAACTCGTAGGAGCCGCGCACGATGGCGCACTTGAGCGCTTCCTGGTCGCAGGACGGGTGGGCGAAGATGAAGTCCTTGCCGCCGGTCTCGCCTACTATGCGGGGATATCCCTTATACCTGCCGAAGTTCTTCACTATGGTCTCCCACATGCCGTTGAAGACGCCGGTGGAGCCGGTGAAGTGCAGGCCCATGAAGTCGCCGCTGTTGATGACCGGGTCGCCCACCTCGCCGCCCGAGCCGGGCAGCATGTTGATGACGCCGTCGGGCAGGCCGGCGGCCTGCCAGAGCTTCATCAGGAAGTAGCCGGAGTAGACGGCCGTTGAGGCCGGCTTCCAGAGCACGGTGTTGCCCATGATGGCCGGGGCCGTGGGCAGGTTGCCGGCTATGGAGGTGAAGTTGAACGGCGTGACGGCGAAGACGAAACCCTCGAGCGGGCGGTAGTCCATGTAGTTCCAGTTGCCGCGCGGCGAGAAGGGCTGGTCGGAGTAGATCTTCTCGGCGAACCATGTGTTGAAGCGGTAGAAGTCCACCAGTTCGCAGGCGGAGTCTATCTCGGCCTGGAACGGGTTCTTGGACTGGCCCAGCATGGTGGCGGCGTTGAGGGTCTGCCGCCAGGTGGAGGCCAGCAGCTCGCCGGCCTTTAGGAAGATGGCGGCGCGGGCGTGCCAGGGCATTTTCGCCCAGGTCTTGCGGGCCTGCGCGGCGGCGCGCACGGCCATCTGCACTTCCTTCGGGCCGGCTTTATGGAAGCGGCCGATGACCTTCTTGTTCTCGTGGGGGATCGTGATGTCCACGGTGCGGCCGGTGCGTATCTCCTTGCCGCCTATGATGAGGGGTATCTCTATGACCTGGCCGCGGAGTTCCGCGATCCTGGCCTTGAGCTCTTTGCGCTCGGGCGAGCCGGGCGCGTAGCCCATGATGGGTTCGTTGAGCGGCTTGGGTACCTGGACGGTGTTCATTTGTTTCTCCTTATATAAAGAAGGCTGGCTAAAGCTTAGGAGAATGTTATCAAACGGCGAAGTATTAGTATAATTAATAGTATTCATGTCATATATGAACAAAAATATTAGTTCCGCCCCGTTCGACCTGCACCAGTTGCGGGCCTTCTTCGCCGTGGCGCAGACGCTCAATTTCACCGCGGCGGCCGAGCGCCTCTGCGTCACCCAGCCGGCCGTCAGCCACGCGGTGCGCAAGCTGCAGCGCTCGGCCGGCGAGCCGCTGTTCCGCCGGGCGGGGGGGCGGTTGGAGCTGACCGAGGCGGGGCGGGTTATTTATCGTGCCTGCGAGACCGTCTTCGCCGAACTGGAAGGAGCCAGGGAACGGCTGGCCGCGGGCAGGGGGAAGGGCGCCGGCACTATAAGGGTCGGCGCGACCGTGGAGTTCGGCACCACGCTGCTGGTCAAATATCTCAAGGGATTCGTCGCCGCCAACCCGGGCATACATCTCGATTTCATGTTCTCCAACGACCTGCTGGGCCCGCTGACGCGCGACGAGATAGACATCGCCGTGGACTGCCGCGACCACCGCGCCGGGGGGCTGGACCGCAGGCCGCTGTTCCGCGAAGAATACATGGTGATCGCCTCTCCCGCTTTCATAAAGAGCCGGGCGCTCAAGGTCCCCGCCGACCTGGAGCGCTGTCCCGTGCTCTCGTTGGACAAGAGCGGCGGCTGGTGGGGGAACTTCCTCAACGCCCTGCCGCCCGAAGGCCGCCCGCGGCTCGACGATATAACGGAGATGACCCAGATAAGGGCGGTCATAAACGCGGCGATAGAGGGGATGGGCGTCGGCTTCGTGCCCAAGTACTGCGTCCTGCGCGAGCTGAAAAGCGGCGCGCTGGCGGCCCTGTTCCCCCGGCTGAAGCTGCTGGAGGATAATTTCTATCTGTACCAGAAGACCGGCAAAGCCGGGCTGGCCCGTCACCGGGCGCTGACCGGCTACCTGCTGGATATAAAGTCGGCCGAGCTCTCGCGGGTATGACGGCTTCCAACGGGACGGATAATTTTGCGACAATAGACCGCGGCCGCAAGGCGGAGGAAGGATAAATGACGCTCAACTACATCTGGATAGGATTCTTTTTCGTCTCGCTCATAGTGGGCCTGGCCCGGTTCGGGGGCTACGTCATGCACTTCCACATGGATATGCTGCCGGGACTGGTCTTCACCGTCGCCGACCGGGACGTTTTCGTGAAGATGGTCGAGAGCACCTTCGACATGGCCAAGATAAGCGTGACCATAGCCATAACGCTCATCGGCGTGATGGCGCTGTGGCTGGGCATCATGCGCGTGGGTGAGAAGGGCGGCGCCGTCGCCCACCTGACCCGGCTGGTGCGTCCTTTCTTCCGCCGCATCTTCCCCGACCTGCCCGATAATCATCCCGCCTTCGGTTCTATGATGATGAACATAAGCGCCAACATGCTGGGGCTCGACAACGCCGCCACGCCGCTGGGCATCAAGGCCATGCGCGAGTTGCAGGAGGCCAACCCGGACAAGGACACGGCGTCCAACCCGCAGATAATGTTCATCGCGCTCAACACCTCCGGCCTGACGCTGATACCGGTCTCCATCATGGCCGTGCGCGCGGCCATGGGCGCGGCCAACCCGGCGGACATATTCCTGCCGATAATGCTTACCACCTTCTTCTCCACGATGGCCGCGCTCATCGTGGTCTCAATAGCGCAGCGCATCAATCTTCTGCAGCCGGTCATCCTGGCCTATATCGGCGGGCTCTCGCTGGCCATCGGTTCGCTGCTCTGGGCGCTGAGCAACATGGCCGCCGGCAAGCTGGGCGCGGTCTCCACCTTCGCC
>JAVVFK010000099.1:0-7977 GCA_032251015.1 Elusimicrobiales bacterium | reverse complement strand
CATGAAGATCTAAAAGGGGGACACAATACCTATTTCGGTCCGAAATAGGTATTGTGTCCCCAATTCCAAGGAGAAACAATGAAGACCAAGACCACGGGCTATACTTCGGAACACGCGGCCACGCCGCATAAGATAAACCTGCCGGCCATAGAGGCCTGGCCCAACCAGTACCGGCGCGACTACACCATACGGATCGAGCACCCGGAGTTCACCTCCGTCTGCCCCAAGACCGGCCTGCCCGATTTCGGCAACATCACCATCGAGTACGTACCCAACAAGCTCTGCCTGGAACTCAAGTCGCTGAAGTATTACTTCCTGCAATACCGCAACCTGGGCATCTTCATGGAGAACATCGCCAACCGCGTCCTCGACGACACGGTCAAGGCGCTCAAGCCCAAATGGTGCCGCGTCACCGGCGACTTCACCCCGCGCGGGGGGATAAAGTCGGTGATAGTCGCCGAGCACGGCCGCCGGCCGCGTCAGGCCAGCTGATGACCGGGAAGCCGGCCCGGGGCGGGGGCGCGGCCGCCTGGGTGCTCAAGAAGCTCGACGTCCTGCTGAACATCCTCTCCGTCATGCTTAGAGACCCCTCCCTGCCGTTCCCGGCCGCCTCAAAGGAGGCCCTCGACGCCCGCATGACGGCGCTGCGGGACGCGCTCAGAAAGCAGGAGGCACGGCTGCGGGCGAAAAAGTGATCCGCGCCCGCCGGCGCGTTGCCCAGCCGGTACTTCGGTTTGCTATAATATTTACGTTCGCCCAGTTGGCGCAGTGGTAGCGCGTTCCCTTGACATGGGAAAGGTCATAGGTTCAAATCCTATACTGGGCACCAGATTTAGAGCCCGTTAGAACCCGCTCGACGGGACTGACGGGCTCGGTGTTTACAGGAGAAAAAATGTCAGAACAGCACAAAGAACTTCACGGCGACGACAACCTTCATAAGGTCCGCCACTCGCTGGCCCACGTCATGGCCGCCGCCGTACAGGAACTCTTCCCGGGCGTCAAGTTCGGCATCGGGCCCGCCATCGACAACGGCTTCTACTACGACTTCGACCTCGAGCACCACTTCGTGCCCGAGGACCTGAAAACCATAGAGAAGAAGATGAAGAACCTCATCGGCGCCGCCCATAAGTTCGAGCGCGTCGAGCTCTCCCGCGCGGACGCCCTCAAGCATTTCGCCGACAAGGGCGAGAAGTACAAGGTCGAACTCATAAACGACCTGCCCGACGACGCCGTCATCAGCGTCTATAAGAGCGGCCCGTTCGAGGACCTCTGCAAAGGCCCGCACGTCGACCATTTCGGCAAACTCAAAGCCTTCAAGCTTACCTCCATCGCCGGCGCCTACTGGCGCGGCAGCGAGAAGAACCCGATGCTTCAGCGCATCTACGGCGTCGCCTTCGAGACTCAAGGAGAGCTGGACGCTTATCTCAAGCAGCAGGAGGAGGCCGCCAAGCGCGACCACCGCAAGCTGGGCAAGCAGCTCGATCTCTACTCCATCAACGAGACCGTCGGCCCCGGCCTGGTGCTCTGGCACCCCAACGGCGCCCGCATCCGCCACTCCATCGAGACCTACTGGAAGGAAGAGCATTTCAAGGGCGGCTACGACCTGGTCAACACGCCGCATATCGGCCGCGCCGGTCTGTGGGAGACCTCGGGCCACCTGGGCTTCTACAACGAGTCGATGTACGCGCCGATGAAGGTCGACGAGATCGAGTACTACGCCAAGCCGATGAACTGCCCGTTCCACATCGAGATATACAAATCCAGGTCGCGCTCATACCGCGACCTGCCGCTGAGGTGGGCGGAACTGGGCACGGTGTACCGCTTCGAGAAGGCCGGCGTGCTGCACGGCCTGCTGCGCGTGCGCGGCTTCACCCAGGACGACGCGCACATTATTTGCACGCCCGAGCAGATGGAGGCCGAGACGATAGAAGTGCTGCGCTTCAGCATGAACATACTGCGCACCTTCGGCCTGAGCGACATCAAGGCTTATCTCGCCACCCGCCCGGCCGACGCCGTCGGCGACCCGGCGCTCTGGGAGAGTGCCCAGAAGAGCCTGCGCGCGGCCGCCGACAAGGAGAACGTCCCGGTCGAGCTCGACGAGGGCGGCGGCGCCTTCTATGGCCCCAAGATCGACCTCAAGGTCAAGGACGCTATCGGCCGCGAATGGCAGATGAGCACAATCCAGTTCGACTTCAATGAGCCCGAGCGGTTCAAGATGGAGTACACCGCCTCCGACGGCCAGAAGCACCGGCCGTACATGATACACCGCGCGCTGCTGGGCTCGCTCGAGCGCTTCTTCGGCGTGCTGATAGAGCATTACGCCGGCAACTTCCCGGTCTGGCTCTCGCCCGTGCAGGCCAAGGTGCTCAGCATCACCTCCGAGGAGGAGGGCTACGCCCGGGAGATCGCCGACAAGCTCAAAGCCGCCGGCGTGCGCGTCGCCACCGACCTGCGCCCAGACATGATCAACGGCAAGGTCCGCGACGCCGCCATGGAGAAGCATCCTTACGTAGTTATAGTGGGAAAAAAGGAGCGGGAGGCCGGCAATATAAGCCTCCGCCTGCGCGGTAACAAGAGCGTCTTCGGCGTCAACCTCGACGAGTTCATCAAGAACCTCACCGGCGAGATCGCCGCCCGCGAGAACACCCCCCGGTATTAAGTTCAGGGCTTTTATGGACCTCAAACACGCGCTTCAGGAACTGGTCGAAGGCTTCGACGCCAACGGAATAGACGCCGCGCTGATAGGCGGCTTCGCGCTTGGCGCGCTGGGCATGCCGCGGGCGACCATGGATATAGATTTCCTGGTGGACAGGGCGGCCCTTGATGAACTGGAGCCGTTCATGACCGGCCTCGGCTACAAAAAGGAATTCGTTTCGGAGAACGTATCGCAATATGTTCACGCCGGACCGGACGCGCTGGAGGTCGATTTTCTGCACGCCTTCAGGCCCGTTTCAATGAAGATGCTGCGGGAGGCCCTGTCCGTCGATGTTTTTGGCGGGGGGATGAAAGTGAAAGTCCTCAGGCCCGAGGACATAATCGGCCTTAAAGTCCAGGCTATCGTGAACAACCCGGACAGAAAAAACAGGGATACGGCCGACATCGAGGCCCTGGCCGTAACCGCCGGCCTCGACTGGCCGCGTATCGGCTCTTATTATTCGATGTTCGGGATGGAAAAAGACTTCGAGGCGCTTAAGAGCAAATATGACGGAAAATAAAAACCAGTTCTTTTCCGGGTCGATCTCCGCCGATATGGAGAAACTCGCCGCTCGCCGCGTTTCCGCGTTCAGGCGCAGAGGCGACTACCGCCCGGGCGCTTGGCTCGATTTTATAGGTCAGTTCAATCTGTTCGCCGGCCGTCCGGTCCGCCCCTTCCGTCCCATCAAAGGCGACAAATTCCTGTTGTGAAATAGGGGGACACAATACCTATTTCCGGTGGAAATAGGTATTGTGTCCCCAATTTATTTCTCTAAGATCAGGACGCCGTAGGCCGGCAGGGCCTCCGGCAGATCGCGCGCGGTCTCAAAAAGCGGCCGCCAGCCCTTCAGGACCTCCGCATCCAGCGGCACAGCCCCGCGGGTTGGGTTTACCAGCACCAGGTACTTGGTGAACCAGCGCCGCAGCGCGCGCCCGGCCAGCCGCTCGTCGAGCCCCCCGGGCAGCGGGATATCCTTGCCTTTCACCAGCACCTTGCTCATGGCACCCAGCTCGCCCGCCACGCGAGTATAGCGCTCCCAGAGCTCCGGCCGCTGCGGCAGCGGCATACCCCTGTTGTCGGCGTATTTGAAATAGAAAACCCCGGAGGCCCCGCGCGTAACCGCCAGCCAGGTCATAAAGCGCACCTGCTCAAAAGTCGGCCACCCGCCCACCTTCTTCGCCCGCCGCTGCGGATACTCTATCCAGTCGAAGGCCTGCAGCACCGCCCAGAGCGGCTTCTCCGGCCGCGCCGGGTCCATCAGCCGCACGCCTTGTCTCACCAGCGCCAGCTCGCGCCCCACCGACTCCAGCGGCAGATGCGGCACAGGGTACCAGTCCAGCATCACCGCGTCGCCCGCCGCGCCGTAGACCATGGCCGGCAGGCCGTGGCCCATCACAAAAGCCGTGCGCTGCTTAGGCGACCATTCCTTGACGCGTTTGTCCATCGCCAGCAGATCGGCGGCCGGCATCCAGCCTACCTCGGGCTCGTCCTTAAGGTACCAGGCCAGCACCGGCCATTTCTTAGCCTTCTCCGCGTAAGCCGACTCCATCACCTTGTAGGGGGGCGCCACCATGCGCATATCCAGCCCGCGCGCCGTCTCGGCCAGACCGGCGAGCTTCTCCGGGTCGTCGAGGTATGTCTGGAAGCAGTTGAAACCCGACCGGTGCAGCACCGCCAGCGAGGCCGGCTCATTGACCCCGTAAAAGCAGACCGGGAAGTCCCCGGCCGAAGAAGCCGGGGGGGATATAAACGCGGCCGCAGCGGCCGCCAGAACAAAAATAATTCGCCTCATGCCAAAATTGTACCAAATGGGGACACAATACCTATTTCCGGCGGAAATAGGTATTGTGTCCCCAAATAAAAGAGGCTATTGACACTAAACCGGCATTAAATTGTATCATCTAGCGTTGTTAATTAGCGTTTGGGAGGGGTCTATAAATATGAAATTATCACCTATAATCGCCGTGGCGCTGCTTTTCGCCGCGAGTTCAGCGTTCGCGCAGGCTAAACCGGCCGCGCCGGCCTCCAAAGCCCAGGCCGCGCAGGCAGCCAAGAAACTCAAGATCACCAAGATAACCGGCACCGTTAACATCATGAAGGACGGCAAGGTCCTCATGACGCTCAAGCCCGGCGACTCCATCCCCGAAATAACCGACAACAGCGTGTCCTTCTCCGTAGTGGAGGGCACCATAGAGGTGGAGGCCGGCGGCAAGACCATCACCGCCGCCACCGGCTCCAACTTCAGCGTAGCCACCACCAACGGCACCGTCGATATCGCCGTCACCGCCGGCACTCCGGTGGCCGTAAAGGCCGCTTCCGGCCATAACGTGGTAGTCACCGCCAACAGCGAGGTCAAGATGACCGACGTCAACGGCACTATGAATATCACGGTCGAAAAAGGCACCGCCGTCATGACCGACGCGGACGGCGGCCAGACCCAGACGCTCAACACCGGCGAGACCGCCACCGTGGAAGTGCCGGCCGTCACCACGACCACCGCCGAGACCACGACCACGGAAGAGGAAACCGCCGAGGAAACGACCACGGAGGAGACCACCACGGAGGAGCCCACCACCACCGAAGAGCCCACGTCCTCGGTAATCGAGAGCGAGACCGTCGAGCAGTCCCAAGAGGTCAGCGGCTCCAATCCCTGAGCCCGGTCGGAACAAGGAGATTTAACCAATGAAAAAACTCATAATACCCGCGATAATGTTCTTCGCCGCGTCCAACGCGGCCGCGATGGGGAACATAAGGTTCGGCAACCTTGAAATAAACCCCTTCGTCTCCGTAGAGGAGAGCTACGACAGCAATATCTACCTGGAGATGGACGCCAAGAACTCGTCTATGATAAACCGCACCGGCGTCGGCGTGGACCTGATGCACAAGCTGGGCTCGCGCATCGACCTGACCGGCGGCTACACGCTGGAGCTCCTCTCTTACGACGAGAGCCCCTCCACCAACAACGCGGCCCATAACCTGGCCAACCTGGGCGTGAAAGTGCGCCTGCCCAAGAAGATGTCGCTGACCGTGCAGGACAAGTACGCCGACACCACCGACCAGGCCACCACCCAGGAGACCGACCGCGCCGAGCGCATACAGAACGACGCCAAGGTGCGCTTCGAGGCGCCCATACGCGGCAAGTTCGGTTTCGCCCTGGAAGCGGCCCATACCTACCACAACTACATCAAGGTGGAGTCCCTGGACCGCGAAGAGCTTATCGGCGGCGCGGACATCACCTACCAGCTCAAGCCCAAGACCCAGGCCATGCTCTCCTACCGCTACGGCGAGATGGACTATAACAAGGACACCTCCTCCGCCATCAACGACTACCCGGATTCCACCTACCACAACATCGACGTGGGCATGGTGGGCCGGATCGCCCCCAAGCTGACCGGCACCGTCAAGGCCGGCGTGCAGCTGCGCGAATACGATAAGGCCCCCGCCGCCACCGTGGACAAGAACATAACCACCGGCGGCTACAGCGCCCAGCTGCTCTGGAAGGCCGTGCCGCGCACCGACATAATGCTCTACGCCCGCCGCGCCAACGTGGAGACCCGCTACGACAACAGCCGCTTCTACACCACCACGCTGACCGACCTGAGCTTCTCCCGCGAGGTGCGCAAGGTGAAGCTGACCCTGGGCGCCAGCTACGAGTTCGTCGAGTACGCCGAGAATACCTCCGCCACCGGCATTCAGCGCGAGGACCGCAACATCGGCGCCCGCCTGGCCGCCGCCTACAACATACAGAACTGGCTCAAGGCCGGCCTCAGCTTCAACCACAAGGCCCGCCTGTCCAACGAAGCCAACACCGCCACCGGCGTCGAGTTCGGCTACCGCGACAACATAATAGCCGGCTCGCTCAAGGCCATGTTCTAAAGCAGGGCCTTAAAGCCAATAAAAAACCGCCGGCGTCACCGGCGGTTTTTTATTTCCCCGCAAAAGGGGCTTACTTGCCTTCTATAAGGTTTAAAACGGCTCGCTTGACCTTCCCCATTACCTCGGCGTAGAGCTTCTCGTCGCCGCCCATCGGGTCGCGCAGATCTCCTTCTTCGCCCAGGTATTCCATTATCTTTTTCGTCTTCCGGATGCCCTGGGGGAAATGCTCGGCCAGCGCCTCGCGGTGAGCCTCTTCCATTACCACCACCAGGTCCGCCCAGTCTATATCCTCGTCGCGCACCAGCGCCGGCTTGTGCATCAGATTCTTAACGCCCTCGCCCGCCAGGAACTCGGCCACGGCGTCGGTCATGGCGGAATAGGGCTGCGCCGCCGTCCCGCGCGAGCGCGCCTCGAAACCCTTCCCCGCGCCGTAATGCAGCAGCAGCTTCTCCGCCGCCGGGCTCCGGCACATATTCCCCGTGCACACGAACAATACTTTCATGGAATAAATTGTACTAATTGAGGGGGACACAATATCTATTTCCGGCGGAAATAGGTATTGTGTCCCCGAAATTGTAAAATTCTCAGCTATGCAGGCGGCAATAATACTCTCGCTGGTCTTCGCCCCGCTGGCGTTCGCCTCCGTAGAGCCCTGGGCCCTCGGCCTGCTCCAGGCCGCCTACTTCGCCCTGGCCGCCCGCGTCTATATCAAGGGACTCCACGTCCACCCCAACCCGCTTTATAAGAACCTCATCCCCGCCGTCCTGGCCATCGCCCTCATCGGCCTCATACAATCGATAACCCAGAACCCCGTCACCGCCCCGTCGGAGACGCTATTCACCGCCTGGCGCCCGGCGACCCTCGCCGGCGCGCACCTCTGGCTCTTCTACGCCGCCGTGCTCTTCGTCGTGCCGCAGCTCATAAACACCCCCGAGCGCTTCCGGCGCCTGATGTGGACGATATTCATAATGGGCACGATCATCGCGCTCCTTGGCATGCTGCAGAAGACCGGCGACAATACCTTCATCTACGGCCTGCGCAAAGTCGCCGGCCAGCCCTTCGGCCCCTTCGTCAATCGCGATCACGGCGCCCATTTTCTGGCCATATCGGCCATGTGCGGCCTGGGCCTTTTCTTCTCCGGCCTCAAACCGCTCCTCGCCCAGCAGAGCCACACCCGTCTCTTCGACCTGCTCGCCGTCCAATTCATCAAACTGGTCATGCTATCAGCGCTCATCTGCGGGATAGTGCACGCCGGGTCGCGCGGAGGGGGACATTCCTTCGCCGCGGCCGCCGCCATCACGGGATTTGCCGCGGCCGCTACGCTGCGTTCGCGCAGACAGAAGACCGTCGCCATAACGCTGATGACGCTGGCCGTCGCCGGCTACGGGATATTGCTCGCTAATAAC
>JAVVFK010000098.1:0-8018 GCA_032251015.1 Elusimicrobiales bacterium | reverse complement strand
CGTTTCGCGGCGGCGGCGCAATACAAGTTCTTTGGCTTCCAGGTCGGCCACGGCCTTCTTCAGGGCGGCGGCGGCCTCTTCTTTACCGCGCAGGGCGGCAGCCGCGGCCAACGCCTTACCGGTCGCCTCGTTCTCGCGCTCCTTGAGCGCGCGGTAGGCGCCTATCTCGTTCTTCGCGAAATCTTTCCTTATCTCCAGCGACTCGCGCGCTTCTTTAAGCTCGCGCAGTGCCTTGAGCCCCTCGAGCGCGTCCTTAAGCCGGCAGGCGCCCGAAAGTTCCTCGACCTTCGCCTTCAGCTCGGCCAGTTTCTTATTGGCCGCGTCCAGCTCCGCGCGCCCGGCCGCTATCTGCCGCTCCAGCTCCGCGCTCTGCCGCTCGGCCTCGAATATCGCCGCACGCTTGGCTTCGAGCTCCTCCAGCCGGGCGGTGGATTCCGCCGACTGCGCCTTGAGCTTTTTGAGCCGCGCATTGAACGAATCCTTGGCGCTGGTGGTGGTCATGGTCGACAGGGCGTCGGCCAGCCGGGCGGGGTTCAAACCCGCATTCAATAAAGCGTTCTCGGCCGCGGCCGACCAGGCCGAGCCGCCCTTATCGCCCGAGAGCGCACGCACGCTGGCCTCGCCGCCGCGTATGGCGAATATCTCCAAAAATTCAGCGTCGTCGAGCGCTGGCTTTGCGTCCTCTGGCTGCCAGACCGCCGCCGCCTGCCGCTCGTCGCCGTAGCGCTCCAGCAGCCGCTTCCAGGCGGACTTGGTATCGTTGCGGCGGCACAGCGATTCGAAAATAGCGTCGAAGACCGTGGTCTTGCCGGCCTCGTTGGCGCCGTGGATGATGGTGAACGGCCCCAGCTCCAGGTCTCGCCCGCGGAACTTGCCGAAATTTATCAGACGGAGCCGGGCTATCATCCCGCCTCCCCTATGCGCCCGGCCAGCTCTTCAAGGCCGTACTGCCGCGCCAGCAGCCACTTGGCCGTGGACGCCTCGTCGGATTCCGCGGGCCTGACCGCGTCCATCTCTTCCAAAAACGCCCGCGCAAGACTGTTGGCCGAAATATCGGCCGCCACGCGCGTATCGAGCTCCACCAGGACGCGCCGCACCATCGGCGCCAGCCGCGAGCGCAATTCATCGGCCGCCGCGCGCGCCGCCTTCTCGTCGTCCACCACGCCGTTCAGCCGCACCGTCACAAGATCGGGCCTCTCCAGCTCCAGTATCAGCCGGCTGACCGGCTTCTCCGGCACCGAAGCGTCCGGCCCCAGCGGCAGCGCGTACTCGCGGTACTGGCCGGCCGACTTGAGCTCCAGCCGGCGTATATTGACCGGCGCGCCGTCGGTATCCACCAGCCGCACCGACTTCTGGCCCGCCTCGCGCTTATGCGCCCGCCAGACGCGGGGGGAACCCGGGTAGCAGGCCAGCGCGCCGCCCAGCAGCTGCTGCCGCCCGGCGTGCACGTGGCCCAGCGCCGCGTAATCCACCGCGAACCGCGCAAAGAAATTATCGTCGATAACGCCCGCGCGCAACTGGTCCTCCGGGTCCGGCCCGGTGAAAACGGTGGAATTGAGCGCGTGCACCAGCGCCACGCGCACCGCTCCCGCTTTTTTAGCCGGCACAGCCCAGTCGCGGTAGCCGTCATAGGCAGCCGCGTGCGGCACGCAGAGGAACTCCACGCCTTTAAGCTCCAGCAGCGAGAAAGGCGCCTCCGCCTGGAAGCGCAGGGGCTTTAGATCGTAGCGCGACAGGTCCGGCTGCCCGCCCAGCGACTCGTGATTGCCGGGGATGTAGATGATCTCGCAGCCCGCCGCCGCCAGCGGCTCCAGCCGCGCGCAGACCTCGCGCCGCAGCGCTTCGAAATCGGCGAAAGAATCGAACAGGTCGCCCGATATCACCAGGAAATCGGCCGCCTCCGCCCGGCAGAGCTCTATTATCTCGCCCAGCACCGACAGGCCGTATTCCTTATCGTCCCCGGTAGCCAGGTGCAGGTCGGCGGTATGTATTATCTTGGCCATGTTAACTCCATTAATTATAACTATTGCGGCCTTTCAGCGCACGACCCCGGCCGCCCTGAGCAGGTAAGCGGTTTTTTCATAGGCGTCGCGCTGGCGTATATCGCGCTGTTCGCCGGGCGGAAGTTCCTCGAAGTCGGCCACCATCCGGGGGCCGACGTGCTTTTCCGAGGCGAACTTTTCGGCGATCTTGGCCAGCCCTTCGCTGACCAGCCCGTTGGGAAGCCGGGCTTTTATCCCGGCGGCGAGGGCGTCTAGTCCGCCCGGGTAGTTCTCCAGGCAGTAATAGATGTCCCACGCGTCCTTTTCTTTCAGGCGCGAGGCCAGCGCCATGCCCTTCATGACCAGGAACGGCACTATTTCGGCGACCTTCACCGTCGCGCTGTCCCGGCCGCCCTCCGGCAATTCGCCCTCGATGCGCACCTCGCTGAACATTGAAAAAGCCAGGTCGCAGGCGCGCGCCTTCCGGGCTTTGATGTCCTGCACCTGCTGATGACGGCGCCCTTTGGCGGCGCCGCCGTACTCGCCGGAGAGGAAATCTATCTCGACGGAAAAACTCCGCCCTTCTACCTCCACGGCCCGCCTGAACACGTAAGGATGCCGGCCGTCCGGTATATAACCGCGCCCGGCCAGCAGCTTGCCGATCCTGGCGTAGCCGCCGTCGGTGATGGCTGCCGGGTCCAGGGCCAGGTCCACGTCCAGGCTGCCGACATGGGTGCCCGGACCCAAAAGCAGCGGCGGCACCCAGCCGCCTATGACGACTATCCCGTCGTGGTATTCGCCCAAGAGATGCGAGAGCTCCAGCAGGACGCTTTTGGCGGCCCGCACCATCGCCACGTTATAGTCGGTCCTGCTCACCATGACGGTTTTATTATGTTCTCCAGTATCTCCGCCGCCGCTTCTTCGCCGCGGCCTTTATAGCCGGCCAGATCCAGGTAAGTCTGCACCGCGCCGGTTACCGTGGCGCCGTCCGCCTTGCCGGAGCCGTAGAAAACCCCGGCGTCGTAAGGGAGCAGCAGCAGGATATTGCCGCCGCTCTCCACTTCTTTTATGCCGGCCTCCGCCAGCAGGTCCGCCCGGAATTCCCCGACATAGGCCATGCCGCGCTGGTACCTTACGGCCGGCCGGAGCCGGGCCGCCGCCGAGAAGCCGGCGAGCGCGAAGGGGATCTTGTTCCCGGCGCAGAGCTCCTCCAGCGCGGCTTCGGTTTCGGAGAGACCTTTTACGCTGTAGCATTCCCTGACGATATTCCTGCGGAAGTCGTAGTCCCGCGCCCATTGCGCCAGCGCCGCGGCCGGGTCGGAAAGCCGCAGGCCCGGCGCGGAAGCGTCCAGCCATTCCCGTTCCGCCAGGGCGGTCTTAACATTGGCGGTCTGCCCCAGGCTCACGCCGGCCGCCGCGGAAAGTTCGGCCATTTTCCAGGACTTTTTGGCGTCCGTCAGCAGCACGCGCAGCACGCGCGCGGCTTTGGGCGAATAAAGCTTGCGCAGGTCCCGCTTCATGGCGAAGGCGTTGGGGCTGCCTTTGCGCTCTATATAGATGCCGTCAAAAGAAAGCCGGCAATTCCCGCTGAAGTCCATATAGCCGGCGCCGTTCTCGGCCAGTATGGACCCGGCCCCTTCGGAGATGTACGGCGCCATGAATACCCCGTAAACGCCCGGCCGGCCGGCGGCATAGTGCTTAAGCTGATAGACGGCTTCCCTGGCGTACCTGGGCTGGCCAAGGCTTTTCACTTCCACGGCGCAGGCCGAGCGCTTGCCTTTATATTTCAGCTCAAGCAAAAGGTCCGCTTTGAGGCGTTCTTTTATTGAAACCAGTTCAAGAAAAGGGACGGCCTCAAGCGTTTCTTTAAGGGCCTTTTTAGCCCTGTTTAATAGCTCTTTTTCATTATTAGTCATATTTTCATCATCTGCTGAAACATAGTATGCTAGTGAAAATCAGCTTTGTCAACCCCCTGCCGACCGCACCCGCGACCTTTATATCTGGTAATAGTGTAAAACATCCGCCCGACAACGTAGTGTCGGCCCCCTCCCGGCCCCCATGTACACTATTGACAAATGTTCACGGACCGTGTACGCTATACAATAATGAACAAGACGCACGCCAACGACCCCGCAGACCGCATCCTGGCAGCCGCTATGGAGGCCGTCGCGCGCACCGCCGCCCTGAAAATCGAGAAAGAGCCGGCGCAGGCCGCCGCCGACCGCGCCCGCGGCCAGGCGCGCAACCCCGTAGTGGCCTTCGTCCACGAAGGCAGAAAGTTCCGCTACGCCGCGGAGATAAGGACGATAGACCGCGCCGCCGGCCTCGGCATTGTAAAGGCCCGCATGGAAAAATGCGCCCAGCCCTGGCTCCTGGCCGCGCCCTACATCACCGCCGAAATGGCCGACCAGTGCCGCGCCATGGGCGTGCAGTTCATCGACGCCGCCGGCAACGCCTATCTGAAAGCCCGCGGTCTCCACATTTATATCACCGGCCGCAAGCGCGCACTCAAAGACGCGCCGGCCGCAAAGGACCGCGCCACCACGGCCACCGGGATGCGGGTGGTGTTCGCCCTGCTCTGCCGGCCGGAACTGCTCAACGCCCCGTACAGGGACATCGCCGCGGCGGCGGGAGTGGCCCTGGGCACCGTGGGCTGGGCGCTCTTCGCCCTGCAGGACAGGGGCCACCTGCTGGCGGACAAGCTGCGCGGGCGCGGGTTCACCGATAAAAAACGGCTGACGGAGGAATGGGCGCTCAATTATCCGGTGCGGCTAAGGCCCAGGCTGGGCGCCCGGCGCTTCCAGGCCCCGCGCCCCGACTGGTGGAAGACCGCCCGCCTGGAAAAGAACGCGGCGCTGCTGGGCGGCGAGGCGGCGGGGGAGCTCCTCACCGACTACCGGAAGGCCGGCGAGGCGGTGGTCTACGCCGCCGGCGATCCCACCCGGCTTATCATCGACAACCGGCTCAAAGCCGACCCGGCCGGCGCGGTGGAAATACTGGAGAAATTCTGGAATTTCGACGCCGGCACCGGCGGCGGGAAGACCGTCCCGCCGCTGCTGGTCTACGCCGACCTGATGGCCGCCCGCGATCCGCGCGATCACGAGCTGGCAAAACTTATCTACGAACGGTACCTGGCCAATGCTGAAGATTAACCCCGATCTCCCGATCGAGCCCGAAGTCCTGGCGGTGCTCGGACATGTACAGGCCGCGGCCGCAGCAGTGGGCTCGCAGTATCTGCTGATAGGCGCCAAGGCGATAGATATACAGCTCCATAATGTCCACGGCCTGCCCGCGTATCGCCCTACCAGGGACGCGGACTTCGCCGTGGCGCTGGAAAGCTGGGAGCAGTTCGAGGCCCTGAAATCCGCATTGGCCGCTACGGGTCTTTTCAAGTCCGATCCCCGCCGCGCCCAGCGCCTGGAATACACCGGCGGCTTTCCCGTGGACCTGGTCCCGTTCGGAGGCCTCGAGAGCCCGCGCGGCACCATCGCCTGGCCGCCCGACGCCTCGCAGGTCATGACGGTTATGGGATTTGCCGAGATAAACTCGGCAGCCGAGGAGATCTCCGTGCCGGGGCGCCCCCTGCCGCTGCGCGCGGCTTCCCTGCCCGGGCTGGCCGTACTGAAAGTATTCGCCTGGAACGACCGTTATGAGCCCAGGGACGCGCATGACCTGGCCGCGCTGCTGCAGAACTACCACCACGTCGCCGGCGACGAGCGGCTCTACCGTGAAGAAGCCCTTCTTAAATCCATGGAATACGATATGGCAAAGGCGGGGGCCGCCCTGCTGGGAAAAGACGCGGCCGCCATCCTGGGTACAACCGCTTTAAGCGCCGCACGGGCAATTCTCACCGGCGGCAAAAAGGACAGCCTGACCGCCGGTATCGCGGCCGGCCTGGCGGCCGTGGATCCGGACAGCAGGATATCGGCCGCCGAGACCCTTCTGGCGGCCTTCCTTTCGGCCTTCAGGTAAGTATCCCCAGCGGTCCATATCGTTTGCTCCTAGCGCAGTGCAATGTGCAAAAAATGCACATTCCATTGCCACCCCCGGCCCGACAATATATAATAAGAAAAGGTTAGCACCAACCCAGGGGAAGGGGCCGCCGCCAGCAATGAAGAACATAAAAGCCTTGACCGGCAGGATCGTCCGTTTCCGCGACGCGCGGGACTGGGCCCAGTTCCACAACCCCAAGGACGTCGCCATCTCCCTCACCCTGGAAGCCGCCGAGCTGCTGGAACACTTCCAGTGGAAGAACCCCCAGGAGACCGCCCGGCACATAAAAAACCACAAAACCGCCGTCTCCGAAGAACTCGCCGACGTCCTCTACTGGGTCCTGCTCCTCTCGCACGACCTCGCCATCGACCCCCTTAAAGCCCTCGACAGAAAACTAAAGAAAAACGCCCGCAAATACCCCGTCAGCAAAGCCAAAGGCCGCCACACCAAGTACGACAAACTGCGCTAATCTCCCGCGCGGCCAGATTCACGACGCAAAGGCCGCAATACCCCGCCAAAATGGACAACCGCCGCACTTCCCCCCGAAGACGGCGGCTGCCATAGCTATGCCGCGGCCATCTACCCCAGCAGCCTGTCTATCTTATCAGGGCCGAAGAAGTCGGCGATATTGACCTTGAGGGGGGCGCCATCGACCGCCCCGACCGCACCAGTCCCCTCAGCAGCGCCGCCGGCCGCCGCCGCGCCGGCCTCCGCCGTCCGCCCGTGCTCAAATATCAGCTCGCTGAAGCAGGCCTCCAGGAAGGCGTTTAGGCCCCGCGCTCCCAGCCCCCGCGCCCGGGCGCGCTCGGCCACGTCCAGGATGAAGGCCTCGGGCACCTCTATGTCCACCCCGCGGGCCCTGAAGAACTCGCGGTAATGGGTCAGCAGGCTGGTTTCCTCGTTGCGGAGTATCTCGGCCAGGTGGCCGGTCTCCAGCGGCTCCAGCGCCACCATATTGGGGATGCGGCCCATCAGCTCGGGCATCATGCCGTATTCCACCATGTCCTCGATGCAGACCTTGGAGAGCGTCCTGCCGGCCGCCGGCGCCCGGTCTGACCCGTCACCGCTAAAGCCGATGCGGCCCTTCCGGCGCAGGCGCTCCGTCACCAGCTTATCCAGCCCGACAAAAGCCCCGGCCAGTATGAAAAGGATGTTCCGGACGGGGAATTTGAGCGTCTCGCTGCCAAAGCCTGAGCGGCGCTCATAGCGCACTTCGTCGCCTTCGAGCATCTTGAGCAGCTCCTGCTGCACCGACAGGCCGCTCACGTCGCGGGGGCTGTTGTGCTGGCCGCCCACCTCGCGCCCGGCCAGCTTGTCGAATTCGTCTATGAAGATGATGCCCCGGCGCATATTGTCGACGTCCTTGCCGGCCTTCACGTAAAGCTGGTAGAGCATCTCCTCCACGCAGGAGCCCACATAGCCGGTCTCGGTGTACTGGGTGGCGTCGCAGAAGACCACCGGCACGCGCAGCGCCTCGGCCAGCGTCCGCACCACGTGCGTCTTGCCGCAGCCGGTGGGGCCGATCAGCAGCGTGTTCAGCCGGGGCGTCACACCTTTGCGCGGCTTATTCTTGGGCCGGAGCTGATGCTGATAGGCGATAGAGGCCAGCTTGCGCTTGGCCTCGTCCTGCGATATCACCACCTTGTCCAGCCGCTTGTAGATGGCGCCGGGCAGATGCGCGGCCGCGCGCTTTGCCGCCTTTTTCTTCTCGGCCTTGCCGGTCAGCACCAGCGTCATATGCGGCTGCAGCAGGCGGAACTCCATCCGCAGGGCGTTCTCGCGGTAGCCGCGCTCGCCGTCGAAAACGCCGGACTCAAAGATCCCCTGTTCGGCTATGAAATAATGGGCCAGTTCCAGCTTCTCAAGGCCGTAAAGCGCGCAGAGAAAATGCAGCGGCGAGGCCAGGCAGCGCCCGGCCCGCTCCAGCTCGCGGTAGAGCAGGTAGCAGATCACAATCTTAGCGCGCTCGTCGAGCTTATGCTCGCGGGCCAGCAGTTCAAGCCCGATGGGGACGCCGGCCTTCAGCGCCGCGGCGCCTTGGTT
>JAVVFK010000097.1:0-8018 GCA_032251015.1 Elusimicrobiales bacterium | reverse complement strand
CGGCCAGCGGCCGGCCCGAAAAGGGGCCGCCGTCCGCCGCGGGGAAATCCACGGAATACCCTTTATGACGGGACCTTATGGCGAAACACTCCGCGCCGCGGCCCGCGAAAAGACGGAAAACGGCGGCGGCCTCTTCGGGAACGCCCCCGATGCTGTAGCGCAGGTCCAGCACTATCGCGCGGGGGTCCGCGGCTTTGAAAGCGGCCAGGCCTTTCGCCACCTGGGCCGCGACGCCCTTGGAGAAGACGGCCACCCTGAGATAAGCGGTACGGGTGGCCGGGTCGTAGAGACCGAACACCGGGGGGGCGCGGAAAGAAGGGGCGGGGAGCGACAGCGCCCTCTCCCCACCGCGGCCGGCCAGGACCAGGCCGGACGCCCCTTTCCCCAAGGCGTCGAGCACCTCCCCGGCCGCGCCGCCGGAACCGCCGGCGGACACTATCCTCTCATAATCTTTTACGCCGGCGTTGGCGGCCGGCGACCCCCTGAGGACGCGGATCACGCAGGCGGAAGTCCCGCAAGGCCCGAGGAGCATCCCGGTGGAATAGAGCCTGCCCTCCCTCGGGGCCTTCACTTTCAGCCCGCGGGGCGCGCCAAGCAGCGCCGCGCGCGGATCGAAGAACCGCAGCACCCCGGGGCCCCGGGCCTTCAATTCGGCCGCGAGTTCCCCGCTGTCGTGAAGTTCGTAGGAATGCTTTTCGAAAGCCTCGAGTATCTTCTCATCCGTCCGGCTTTCCGTGGAGCAGGCGCAGGCGAAGGCCGCCAGCGCGCAAAGAAGCGTTCGTTTCATTTTCAGGAAAAACCTCCGGGAAAATTAGAACAGACCGCCGTTAACGACCGCAAGAAGGACCGGGCGGCGTCAGGCGAACATCGTGCCGCCGCCCCCGAAATCGGGAAAGTCCCCTATATATCCCCCGTCAAGGGGAGTGTCGAAATAATCGTCCGGGAGGCAGCAGCACGGCGCCTCGCAGGTGCAGCCGCATTCCTCGCCGCAGCCGCCCGTGGTGTCGATTATATCCTGGTTGCCCAGATCGTACATCCAGGCGTCGTCCTGCGGCGTGTCGGGTACGGAGAACAGGCCGGCGCCGCCGCCGTCGTCGTCCGCGGGCGGCGCGCCCTTATCATCGGGATCCTCGGCCCCCGTGGCGCCGTTGGTATTGGTAACACCGCTGAACATGGGATTGAGCATGCCGTTGGCCATGCTGGCGAGGGTGTCCTGGTAGGCTTTATCCTCTTTGAGGGCCGCCTCGGTCCCCTCCCTGTCCACCTTGACGTCCTTGATACCGGGAACGTCGTAGGCCGACGCGCGGTCGGCGCTGAGGTCCTGGTCGCGCAGGAACTTGGGGATGGAATCGGGGCTGACCACGTCCAGTTCCTTCTTCATCTTCTCGTCGTATTCCAGCGAGAGCCGCTCGCTGGACGGGGAGCCGTCGAAGGAGCGGGCGACCAGGGTCCTGGCCGCGTCGTTGGAGGCGTCGCGCGCGCCCATGACGGACCCGCGCCAGGCGCTCCTGAGGGCCTCTATGACCCCGCCGCCGCCGGACCTGGATACGCCCTTCTTGGAGCCGGTCTGACCGGAAGCGGAGGCTACCACGGCGGGCCTGTTGCCCTGGCCGCGGAAGGAAGCGGAGCCGGCGGCGCCCAGCGAGGACTTGGCGGAGCCCCCTTTGGAACCCTTGAAAGAGGTTAGGCCGGCCGCCAGTTTGGGGGCCGGGCCGGAAGACCGCTCGGGTCGGGACGCGGACCTGCCGCCCGCCGCCGCCTCATCTCCGCTGACATCGCCGGGGCCGGCGCCGCCGCCCGAGAAAGCCGTGACCTTGCCCGTGGAGGGTTTCTCATAGAGGCGGTCCTCGATGGCGAGTTTATGGTTCTCGTAAGAGGCCAGAGCCTCCTCGGGGATGTTCTCCTCGGAGGCGAAGAAGTCGTGGGCCCCGTGGTCCGCGGCGCCGCGAGAGGCGAAAGGACCCGCGCTTGCCGAGGTATCCCCGGCCTGGGGACGACCGGAAAGCGTTTCCGCCGCGTCCTTCATCGTGACCAGCGCTATGAGGCCGCCGACGGCCAGGAAAGCGCCCACCGGGAGCAGCCAGAACCAGCCGCCCAGGCTCTTTTCTTTCTTTTTGTCCGCCATGACGTCCTCCAAAAAAAGAGGTTACGGCCCGGGGAATGGCCATTGCCATCTCCGGGGCCGCGCGCAGTTATGTTATAGCAGGCGAAACCCGGAATTTCAAGGCCTACTGAAGGCCCGGCAGCACGAACTGGATGGGCCGGTCGCGGTTGGGCACGTACTTGACCACCTCCAGCTTCTTGCCGCCGCCGCAGATATAATCGTAGCCGTCGTTGCACGCCTGCCCGTAAGGGGTCGCGCAGATGGTCTGCTTGGGATATTTGCAGAACAGCGCCAGGCCCGGCGGTTTGGTCTGGACGGTGATGGTCACCACGTTCCAGACCTGCGTACGCTCTATGTCCAGCTTGACGTTCTGGGCGTCGGTGCCGAAGCCCAGGTAGCCCCGGACCACCTTTTCTATCTTCTGCTTCAGCGCCATATCGTCGGGGTTGTAATTTATGTTTATGTGCGACTCCAGCTGCCAGCGGCGGCCGGCGTAGTAGGAGGCGATCTCCATTTTCTGCACCAGCACCAGCAGCTGGAAGATCTTGACGGTCAGGAACGCGATGATCATGAAGATGGGGAAAAGCAGCACCACTTCGGTCATCGCCTGCCCTTTCCGGCGGCGTAAATGCGGCCAGAGACCGTTGGCCTCCAGTCGCGTTCTTATCTGGTCGGGTTTAGGGAACATGCGGCTTTCTATGGGTAGAGCCTTGTCTGGTATTTTGGGGTCGGATTGGGCCAGACGCAGTTGTTCTGTCCCCCGCTCCCGCCGCCCCACATGGCCGGGCACTGAGTGGCCACCCGGGCGTGAACGCAGGGGCGGCCGGTCTCCTGGCAGGCGGCGAGGGTATCCAACGGGACGTTGAAGTAGTTCCCGCCCGCGTTCCACCCCTGGTATATCTCCACCCCCTGGCCCAGCTGGCGAAGGACGTCCTTCTTCACCGACGCCACCTGGAAGAGCCCGGGAGAGGGCATATCTATGTCGGGGGTTTCCACCATCTGGTACTGCTGGCCCAATATGGGATGGTTATAGGGCTTTTTGCAGAAGAACTTTATCTTCTGTATGAAATGCATCGCGAAGTTGCCGTGGCTCTTGGTGATCCGCCGGGAGACGAAGTTGTTGCCCCCCGCGGTGAGTCCCTGCTCGCCGCACGTGGCCGGGTTATCCACGCATTCCGCCGGGCTGGCGTTCAGATAATAGGACTTACGGAAGAAGTTGAAGTTCTCGGTCAGCCGCTTGAAAACAGTGTACTGGGATTCCTGTACCGAACCCAGCAGCGTGTAGACCTGGGCGTAGAACTTGTAGACGAAGCCCGATGCCTCGTTCCAGAATATATAGACGTACTGCCCCTGGTGATGGGTCAGCAGGATAAGCCTGTCGTTGAGGTCCTGGCCGGGCTGAAGGTCGTTGATGCCCGAGCGCAGGGTATCATCGTAGCCGATGGACCATTCCGGCTCGGAATCCAGCGGTTCGGGCTGCTGCCGCGGAACATCGCCGTCGTACTTGGGGATCGCGCCGTTCTCGTAGAGCATGTCGTAGAGGCAGAGATACTCTTCTTTGTTGGTGTACTTGTAGACGTGGTCGACGCCCGGACCGATGGAGGGGCACTCGAAAGCCTCCTTGAAGATACGGTAGGGGAAGGCGCCGTTGACGTAGGCCGTGCGGTTGAAGAAGTTGGTGTAGTCGCCCATCTGTATAAACGCGGCCGAATCCACCGCGAACTGCTGGCGTATCTTCTCGCGGGAGATCTTGGCGGTCTCGAAGAGAAGGTAGACGAACAGGAACAGCGTGGGGATCACGAATATGGAGGGAATGAGCACCTGCCCGGCGCGCCTGAGCCCGGTCCAGCCCTTCCCCCCCGATGTTCCTTTACCCGCCATACGATCGTGCCTCAGTTCGCCGCTCCGCCGCCTATGATCATGCCTATCAGCGTGAAGAACCCGCCCAGAAACTTCCGGTGGAAGGCTACGCCCAGCATCAGCGCCACACTGGCGATGACCGCGAGCATAAGCATGTACTCCACCAGGTTCTGCCCCCTCCTCAGGCGCAGTCCGCGCAGGACCGCTCCCGCAGGCGGGAGGCAGTTCAAAAGATAAATCTCCGTCATCTCAGCTTCTTTCCGCCCTTTTATCCTCGCCCGGCGGGGACGTCTCCGCCCTGATGTTATACCACCAAAACGGGCCTTTTTCAATACCCCTTATAATTATATGGCATGGGTGTTAAATTACTGTTTCGCGGCCCGGCAATGGAAAGGCGCCCGCCCGGGGCGGACGCCTTTCTGCGGGACTGGGGACACTGTGCCGCATGGTGTCCCCAAGTGTGTCCCCCGAGTCGGCTTTTACCTGGCTCCGTCTTCCGGAGAGATAAGACCCTTCTCTATGGCCTTGACGACCGCCTCGGTGCGGTTGTTGACCCCCAGCTTCTGAAAGATGCTGTTGAGGTGGTTCTTGACCGTTTTCACGGAACAGCCCAGCTCGGCGGCGATTTCCTTGTTGCTCTTACCCTTGCCGAGCAGCGCCATAACCTTTATCTCGGTCGCCGTCAGCGAGTCCGGGGCGCTGTCGTAGCCGCCGGGACCCATCTGGCGCAGACCCTGTATCAGCTTGCCCATGATGGGCTGAGGGATCATAACGCCTTCCGAGGTGAAGGTCTTAAGCGCGTGAACCAGCTCGCTGGCCGGAAGCATCTTGGACAGGTAGCCGTTGGCGCCGGCCTGTATGGCCTCGGTGATATGGGCCTCGTCCTCGTAGGAGGAAAGGATGAGCACGTTGGTCTGCGGACAATCCTTGCGGATTATGCGGGTGGCCGATACGCCGTCCATCTGGGGCAGTTTTATGTCCATCAGGATGACGTCCGGCTTGAGTTTCTTGGCCATCGTTATGGCCTCGGGGCCGTTGGAGGCTTCGCCTACCACCGTTATGCCTTTCTCGTCCTCCAGGAGATCCTTGATACCCTCCCGGAAAAGGGTCTGGTCGTCCGCTATCAGCACCGTCACCGTCTTTTTGGGGCTTGCCATATTTCTAGCTCCTTACCTTGTTTTCGCTTGTGCCGGGCCCCGCGGGGACGTCATGCCGCATGGCGTCCCCCGTTTCCCCGGCCTTTACTGCTGCTGGGCGGGCGGCTGCTTAGGCAGCTGCTGCGCCTGGGGCGCGCCCTCTGCCCGGGACCCTTCCTTGGCGAAAGGGATGGTGAACTTGAAGGAAGAGCCTTTGCCTGCCCCTTCCGACTCCACCCATATCCGGCCGTCGTGGCTCTGTATGATCTCTTTCGAGATGCTCAGGCCCAGGCCCAGCCTGCCGTGCGGCGATTTGCCGCCCTGGGGCTGGTAAAAACTCTGGAAAAGCTTGGTGAGGACGTCGGCCGGGATGCCCTCGCCGTTGTCGGTGACCGAAACGCAGACCGAGTCCTCGAGCTTGTCGACGAAGACCGTGATCTTTCCGCCGCGCTGGGTGTGGCGTATGCCGTTCTCGAGGAGGTTGAGAAGGACCTGCCCGATGCGGCGCTTGTCGGCGCAGACCATCTTGAGGCCCTCGCCCACTTTGTAGTCCACCTCGATGCTCTTCTGCTGCGCGCGGGCCTTGGGCCCGGCCACCAGTTCGGCCACCATCTTGTCCATCTCGAAATAGTTCTTCTCCAGCCGGAACTTGCCCTGCTCGATGGACGCCCAGTCCACCAGGTCGCCGATCAGCCTTGAGATCTGCGTGATGCTCGCCGTGATGAAATCCATCTTCTTCTTCTGGTCGTCGTTGGGCTTGATCGTGCCGGCCAGCATCTCGAAGCTTATCTGCAGCGTCATCAGCGAGTTGGAGAGGTCGTGCGAAGCCATCGAGAGGAACTTCGACTTCATGTTGTTGAGCTTGTCGAGCTGCTCGTTGTTGCGCCTGAGCATGTCGATGAGGCGCTTGTTCTCCTGCTCCAGGTAGAGCTTCTCCTCGGCCTTCTTGATGGCGCGGCGCAGGTAGTTGAAATCGACGGGCTTGATGAGAAAATCGTAGACCGACTCCTGGATGGCCTTCACCGCCGTGTCGAGGGAGGCGTGGGCGGTCATCATCAGTATCTGGCTGTCGGTGTTGAGCTTGCGGATGTCCTTGATGACCTCTATGCCGGTCTTGTCGGTCAGGTTGAAGTCCATCAGGATGACGTGGAAGAAATCGGAGACGACCATCTTCATGGCCTCGGCGCCCGAGGCGGCCTCGAACACCTGGTAGCCCTCCATTTCCAGGAGGTCGCGCAGCGTCTCGCGGAGATGCGAGTCGTCGTCTGTTATAAGTATTTTGCTTCCCATGAAAGAACGGCCGCGGCAGGCCGGCGGGATAGGCCCCCGCCCGGCCCCTCTGGGCTCCTCTGAATTATTGCTTATTTTGACTAATGTTTACAATAGGGAGGTAGATCTTGAAACAGGTTCCCTTGCCGACGGTGCTGACCACCTCCACCTTGCCCTTGTGGCCGTCGGCGACCTTCTTGACCACGGCCAGGCCCAGCCCGGTGCCGCGGGCCTTGGTGGTGAAGAACGGGGCGAAGATCTTCTCGAGCACTTCCTTGGGGATGCCGGGGCCCGTATCCTCTATATCCACGCGCACCCAGTCCCGCGAGACCACCTCGCTGCGGACATAGACCCTTCCCTGCTCGGGCATGACCTCTATGCCGTTCTTTATCAGGTTGCGCAAAGCCTGCGTGAGCTGGTCGGCGTCGACGTTCACGCCCGGGTTCTCCGGGGCGAACTCCTTGACGAGCTCTACGTGCGGCGGGAACGGGAAGGACATCGTGAGGTCCTCGAGATAGGAGTTGAGCGCGACGGGCTTGAGGTTGAACTCGCGCGTCCTGGCGAAGCCGAGGATCTCGTCTATGATGCCGTTGGCCTGGCGGATCTCCGACTCGATGATGGCGATATGCTTGAGCATCTTGGGGTCGGTCGGCTGCTGTATGACGCCCAGCTTGATCTTTATGAAGTAGATGGAGTTGTTTATGACGGCCAGAGGGTTGCGTATCTCGTGGCCTACCACGGAGGACATCTGCCCGATGGCGGCCAGGCGCTCCTTCTTGATCAGTTCGTCCTGGGCGCTCCTGAGCTCCCTGGTGCGCGCCTCCACGCGGTTCTCGAGGCTGCGGTTGAGGCGCTCGAGTTCCTCCTTGGCCGACATTATCTCGGCCGTCTTGACCTTGAGGGACTCGCTCATCTGCATGAAAGTGTGCGCCAGCTCGCCTATCTCGTCGTTGGGCATGCTGAGGTCGGGCAGGTAGTCGAAATCCCCCTCGCCCAGCTTTATAGCCGCCTCGCGCAGCGCCTGTATGGGCTGGGCGATGACCAGCGAGACCGCGTAGCCCAGGAACAGGACGAAGAAGAAGACGATGCCGCCCATCTTGTAGGTGCGCTCGAGCATGTCCGCCGAGGCCTGGTAGGCCACCGAGACCGAGCGCTGTATGTATACGACCCAGCCCAGTTCCTCCGCCTCCGCGAAGGCGCCCAGCACGCGCTCGCCGTTGTCGAGCAGGATCTCGCCGCCGCCGGTCTTGGCGTCGTTCTGCAGCAGGATCTTGAGCACGTCCTCAGGCAGCCGGGCGTCGGACTTGTAGACCTCGTCCAGGTTGGAGTGCGCCACCAGGAAGCCGCTGGAGTCGATGACCGCGGCCTGGGTATGGGTGCTCTCGGGGAAACTGGTCTTGAGTATGCCGGAGAGGCCGTTGAGACTGAGCTTGGCCAGCATCACGCCGACGGCGCGGTTATCGGCAGGGTCGACGATCTGTATGCCGATGGTCAGCGTTGGATAGGAGCCCATGTAGCGTTCCAGCCCGCCTATGAACTCGCCGCGGGTTATCGCCTTCTGGAAGATCCCGTCGCCCGAGAAGTCGCGCAGTTTGCTGTCCTTGAGGAAGCGGCCCATGCGTATGGTTTCCTGCCCGTCCGCGCCGATG
>JAVVFK010000096.1:0-8096 GCA_032251015.1 Elusimicrobiales bacterium | reverse complement strand
CCCACCGCGTCCGCGAATTTGGCGGTGCGGAGCCTGTAGCCGTCCTGCTCCTGGACCAGGTCCCAGGACTGCCACAGGGAAACCACCGAGTCGGCCAGCCTGCGCTGGGCGGCGGGTGCCTCGAAATAATCCAGGCGGTCGTCGGCGCCGTAGATGACCTTGTTTTCGGCCTTGAGGGAAGAGGGAAGTATGGATACCGCCAGGAACAGTGTTGTGATCGCGATGTTGTTCATTAAGCCTCCGTATCCTGCTGCACATATTTTTTAGCGTACCCGTTGACTATAATCAAAGGCCAAAGGTCCCGGATTCTTATAGGCCCTTAGACCTATATTAGAAATAGTAATATGGCCCGGGATGCGGGTCCTTGGGGCAAAAGAAGACCCCGTCCGCGGGAGCGCGGACGGGGTCTGCGGGAGAACTCTTCCGGTTTACTCGGGTACGGCTATCTCGGGTACCTCTATGGAGAAAGAGTCCCCGAACGAATCCCTTATGGCGTCCACGCTCTCCAGCCTGACTTCGCGGGAAGGAGCCGCAGCCGCCTCTTCCCCCCCGGCCAGGGCCGACTTGGGGATGCTGGCCGACACCTGCGAGACCTTGGTCACGTCCTCGCCGCGGCCCGCGTTCTGGCCGATCACGTTGGACTGGCGGCAGCCCTCGGCCGTGCTGACGAAGTCAGTGTCGCCGCGTACGAGTATGCCGGCGATAAGGCTGGTCCGCGAGTCGAAAACGGGCGAGCCGGAATTGCCGCCGTAGGTATCGAGGTCGGCCACGTAATGGGTGCTCTTGGAGGCGTCGCGCACACTGGCGCCCTCGGCTACTTTGAGCGGGAGACCGGAAGGATGGCCGATGACGAACATCCTGTCGCCTTTCTTAAGGCTGGAGCCGCGGTGGACGGGGAGCGGCGTGCGGCCGGTGACTTTGCGGTCGAGGCGTATTATCGCGAAATCGGCCCCGCCGCCGTCCAGGCCGTGGGCCACTACTTCCTTGCAGGAGTAGACGTCGCTCGCGGGAACGGTAGTGGGCGCCTTCCCGCCGCGGGACTTTATCGCGAAGCCGAAGACAAGCCTGGTATTGGCGCAGGTCTCGCCATGGGTGGTGTTGGACGGGGGATTGCGCACGCAGTGGCCGGCCGTCATGACCAGGTCCTCGCCCACCAGGGACCCGGAGCAGAACGCCCCTTTCTGCTGCTCACGGAAACGCTCGCCGGCGCAGAGGTTGTTGGCGTCGGCGAATTTCATCGTGGACAGTTTGAAGTTGGCGCCGTCCTTGGTCACCTTGTAGGAGTTCCAGAGCGATACGACCGAGTCGGCGAGGGCTTTCCGGGAGGCGGGAGCCTCGAAATAGTCCAGCCTGTCGTCTGAGCCGTATATTACCTTGTTTTCCGCCGAGGCCGTAACGGCGAGGGCGGAGAGGAAAATTATCCCGGCGAGCGCGTTCATGATGGTCTTCATAACTCCTCCATGCTGTCGTTTCTGCCGCTATGTTATACAGCGAAGGTTGACTAAAGTCAATAGTCGATGGGCCTATGCGGGTATAGGTCTTAGGTCCATATATCCCGGGTCTATCCCGGAGGGCGGTCAATGCAGGGCGGTCAGAAGGGCCACGGAGCGGGCGTCCATAAGAAGGAAGCCCAGCCCATATATAAGGAAGAGGAAAACATAGGACGCCGGGGGCAGCCAGGCGGGCCGCGGCCGGGAGGGCGTCATTTCCCCTCCGAGCAGGTCCAGTCCTTCCCCCCTGGCGAAAAGGGCGAGGGAGTAAAGCGAGAAAACGGCGAAGGCCAGGAAAGGGAAAGCGGCGTAGCCGGCCAGCGGCAATCCCATGAAAGGGAGGCCCCCGGCATAGCCCAGGTCGTAGACCCTGGAGGGCCCGCCGGCGTAGAACCAGGCCTCCCCGGCCAGGCCGCAGATCAGCCCGGCGGCCGCCAGGGATATGATCTTCCCTTTCTCCCCCCTCGCCAGCAGGCCGAGCGCCGAGGGCAGTTTCAGCCTGAAGTTAAGCGGGTCCAGGACCAGGGGCAGGGCGAGGGCCGCCAGGGGAAAGGCGAGGCCGGGAAAGAAAAAGGGCAGGAAGAAGAAGGCTATGCCGGCCGCCTGCATGCCGTCCAGCGCTCTTTCGGGAACGCGGAAAGGTCCGCGCGGAGCGCGCTTGCCGCGCCCGACGGGCGAAAGATACGCGGCCGACTGGAAAAGCGCCGGCAGCATGGCCGACCCAAGACTCAGGTACCAGGCCCAGCGCAGCGGTTGCTGTGCCGGGAGATTTATGTACTGCCAGACGCCCAGCGAGGCGTTTAGACTTTCCAGAACCAGCCAGGCGGCGGCCGAACATGAGGCCATCCAGAGGAAGTCGTCGGTGCGGGAGATGATAAGTGATTCGCCTTTAAGCGCGAAAAGCAGGCTGTCGGAAAGAGCGATGTATGCCCACCAGAGCAGCGGGGCCGCGAAGGAGGCGAACGGCTCGAATCCGGCGGCCATCCCCGCCAGCCCCATGAAGGCGAGCAGGAAACCCGAGTACAGGACCCCTCTGGATTTCAGTTCTTCCACTCCGCGTTCCCCTTTCACCCCGGCCCTTTCAGGACACACGCTCGCCGCGGTCGAGCCTTATCACGGCTTTCCGGACTGGCAGGACGGCGTGGTCCAGCCCCCGGTCGGCCACCGACCTGACCAGCGGCGCCATCTGCAGGCTGTAGCGCTTGGAAACGTTTATCGGGTCCATGGCCGGCCAGCCCCAGAGCGCCGTATGGTAGAGCTTTTCGTACATATAGTAAGGTTCGTTCATGTAGGTCGGCTTCATGCTCTCTATCGGGGCGTGATGCTCGGGATTGGCCACCAGGTCCACCAGCACCGACAGCGGCCTGAAGAGCTTGAGCATCTCGAACGTGACGTAAGGTTCCTCCTTTGCCACGTCGCGGCGGTACGGCCTGTTGACCGCGTCCACCAGTATGTCCGTGCCGGGTATATGCTTCTGCATCTCGGAGAAATGCCTGCGGTTGAGTATCTCCACCGTGGCGAGCTTTTCGACGGCGGCGCGTATGGCGCCCTGGGCCACGTTGCCGTAGCCCATGATCTTGACGTTCGCGGTGGCGGGGTCGCGGCCCCAGAGTTTGAAGGCGTACTCCATGCCGATGCGGCCGGTGTCCTCCACGGCCTCCACGATGCGGCGGTCCAGCGCGTCCTTGATGTTCTCCAGGGGTATCGCGACGACCTTCTGCCGGATCAGCGCGCTTTCCAGCAGCGGCGCGCAGCGCAGGTGCATCATGCTCATCAGTATGGCGCCGTGCTTCATCAGGCGTATCTCGTCCTCGCGCGGCTCCTTGATCCGGACCACCAGGTCGGCGGCGTAGGCTTTTTCCCGGCGCACCACCAGGCAGCCGGCGGCGCGGTACTCGGCGTCGAGGAGGCCGACGCCCAGCCCCGCTCCCTCCTCCACCATGACCTGATGGCGGCGGGCGACGTCCCTGAGCTCGGAAGGATGGAGTATGACCCTCTTTTCGAGCGGGCGGTTCTCGGCGGCGATGCCTATTCTCACTCTACCCCCTCGAACCAGGCGGCCTTGATATAGTCGGGAAGGCGGTAATAGTCGCCGCCGGCGGCGGCGATGTCGGCCAGCACGGGCGCGATCTGTATGCTGTAGCGGCGCGTAACGCTTATAGGCTCCAGGCCGCTCCATCCCCAGCAGGCGGCGTGTATGACGCCGCCCATCCGGTAGGCGATGTGGGAGAGCGAGGTGGGATGCATGGTCTCTACGGGATATTTCGAGGCGGGATTGGAGACCAGGCCGATCACGGCCGCGCCGTGGTTCATGAGTTTGAGCATGCTGCGCGTAACGATATAGACCTTGCCGCGCACATCCTCCGGCCAGCTCATACCGTCGACCAGGATATCGGTGCCGGGCAGGTGGCGCTCCATCTCGTTTATGTCCCGGCGGTTGAGCAGGATCACCCGCGCCTCGCGGCGGGAGGCCGCCTGTATGGCGCCGATCGCTATGCGGCCGCTGCCCATGATCTTTACCGTGGCGCGCCGGGGATCGCCTCCCCAGAGCTCGAACGCTTTCATCATGCCGGAATAGCCGACCTCGTGCAGGTCCTCGATGATCCGCTCGCCGAGGCTGTCCTTTATTTTCTCCATCGCTATGCCGTTCACGCGGTAGCGCCGCAGCTGCTTGGAAAGGAGCAGCCGGTTTATGAGGTGCAGCATGGAGAACACCGCGGACCCCGGCCGCATCAGCCTGAGTTCGGGCTCGTTGGGTTCGCGGAGTTTCACGACCAGCGGGCAGGCGTAGACGCGCTCCTTTTTGACCACCGCCGCGCCGGCGCGGACGTAATCGTCGTCGGTTATGCCCACGCCGAGCCCGGCGCCGCGCTCCACGAGCACCTGGTGCTTCCGCGCGAGGGGAGCGAGTTCCTCGGGGCGCAGCGCGACCCGTTTTTCGAGCCTGCGCTCGTCCCTGGCCAGGCCGATCTTCACAGGCCCAGTTCCTTTATCTTTTTCAGGGCTTCGGCGGGATTGACGAAAGTCCCGTAGGCCTTGCAGATCTCCAGCGCGGCGCGGATCTTGAGCTTCATCTTCCACGAGGAGAAATCGTAGGTGTGGGCGAGTACGGTGACGATGACCTCTTCTTTCGCGGCCGCCAGTTCGCGGCATCTCTTCCAGATGGTCCAGAGGGACTGCCGCTCGATGTATATCCCCAGCGGTATCTCGAAAACGGCGCTGTCCCCCCGCTTGCGGTGGTCGGAGCGGTCCATGCGGTAGACGTTGGCCGGCGCGCCCCGCCAGTCCGAGACCAGCGCCCCGTTGGTTACCAGGTGCCGGTCCGGGGCGCAGGAGAAATCGAGCGGGAGGCCGTTGGCCTCCAGCAGCGGTATGACGGCCGGGCCGAAGGCCATGAAGCCGCCGCGGTAGGAGATCGGGGCGAGTCCCGCGGCGCGAAGTCCGCGGACCAGGTCCCCGATGGCCGGCTCCATGCGCGACGGGTCGGCGTAATGCCAGGCGGAGTAGAGGTCCTCCTCGTGACAATGCACGCCGACCTCGCCGCCGGAGGCCTCGGCGCGCTTCCACAGCGCCGTGAATTCCGGACGCAGGAAAAAGTCGCGGGTGAGCGGGGAGGTGTGGACGAAATGAACGAACCTGCCCCCGACGGCGGCGGCCATGTCCAGTTCCGCCGCTACCAGCGGCAGTTCCCGTTCCAGCGAGGGCCGGCGTCCGGCCTCGCCAAGCCGGGTGGAGAAATACTCGTCCCAGTCGCCGTCTATGGTGAAAACGAAGTTTATGCCCATAAAAAAATCCTTCCCGGACGGCCGCCCGTCCCGGGAAGGACCTATGATAACAAACTTCCCCCCGGCCCGTGAACCCGGGGAACGGGATCAGAACGGGAACTTGTAGCGCCCGAGCCCCAGTTCCTCCCTCATCGCCAGCAGTTCGCGCTGCGTCTCCCTGTTCACGGGGACTCCCTTGTTCTTCCGGTACTGCCAGGCCAGGTATTCCTTCTCCCCGGCGGTATAGATCCGCTTCGCGCCGGGCATTTTCTTCGAAGCCCGCAACTCGCGCAGTATCTTCCCGGCGGTGCGTTTGAACGAGGCCAGCGGCACGAAGTGCCCGATGTCTATGGCCAGGAAGAAGTGGCCGAGCGGGTAAGGCACCTTGTTGCCTTTCTTGTCGTAGCCGAGGAGATCTTTCATGTAGGCCCCGTCCTGCAGCGCGGCCGAGAGTATCTCGACGACGGCGCAGTAGCCGTAGCCCTTGTAGCCGCCCAGGTCCTCGCCCACGCCTCCCAGCGGCGTCAGCGCGGCCGTCCCCTTTATCAGGTCGGTCAGCACGGCGCGCGAATCGGTCTTGCTGCCGCCCTTCTCGTCTATGACCCAGCCCTTTGGCATCTTTTTGCCCAGTTTGGCGTACACCTCTATCTTGCCGCGCTGCGTTATGGAGGTGGCGCAGTCGAGCAGGAAAGGGAACTTCTCGTCCGTCGGGAGCGCGAAAGTCAGCGGGTTTGTGCCCATCATGTTCTCGACCCCGAAGGTGGGGGCCACCGACGGGCGGGCGTTGGTGCCGGTCACGCCTATCATGCCGGCCTTCGCGGCGAGCAGGGTGTGATAGCCCGCGATGCCGTAATGCGTGGAGTTGCGCACGGCCGTCATGCCGAGGCCGTATTTCTTCGCCTTCTTTATCGCGATCTCCATGGCGCGTTTGGCTATCACGTGGCCCATGCCGTTATGGCCGTCTATGACCGCCGTGGTCGGGGTGTCCTTCACTACCTCGAACTTCGTTCTCGCCAGCTGTATTCCCTGCTTTATGCGGTCGTAATAGATAGGCTTGAGACGGGAGACGCCGTGGGAGTCTATGCCCAGCTTGTCGGCGGTTATCAGGACTTCGGCGCAGACGGCCGCCTCGGCCGCCGGCACGCCGACGCCCTTGAAAACGTCGCGCATGAAGCGCTCCATAAGATCGAACTTCACCCACTTAGAACCTTTCTCTATTTCCATGAGACCTCCGTGTTTTGATCGCGTGACCCGCGGCCCTCTATCAGGTCGGCCAGCGCGGCGGCGGCCTTGCGCGGGTCCGGCACGCCGGTCCCGCCGTACGCCGCCGACATCGCGGCGGCCGCGCCGCCCGTCAGCAGGCGGCGCAGTTCCGCCGCCAGGGCTTCCGGCAGCCCCGCGTTCTGCGGCAGGCTTACCGCCGCCCCGGCGCGGGCCAGGACGGCCGCGTTGGCGTCCTGGTGCCCGCCCGCCGCCGCGGGCAGCGGGATAAGGATGGCCGGCTTGCGCACGGCCGCCAGCTCGGCGACGGTGCTCGCTCCCGCCCGCGCGACTATTACGTTGGCGGCGGAGTAGAGCAGGTCCATCTCCGAGCAATAGTCCAGTACCTCGACTCCCGGGTCCCCGCCCAGCCCGGCCGCGGCATAGGCGAGACGGGTCGTTTCGGCGTTCTTCCGGCCCGCCACGTGCAGGACCTGGAAAACCGAGCCTTCCGACTTTAGCCTGCCGACCGCCGCGGCCAGCGCGGTGTTGAGAGCGGCCGCGCCCTGGCTGCCGCCGAACGCCGCCACGACGGGGATCTCCGCGTCCAGGCCCAGGCGCGTCCTGGCCTCCCGCCGCGGGATCTCCGCGGTGAGGAATTCGCGTATGGGCGTGCCGGTCATCACCGTCCTGCCGGCGAAAGGGTTCTCGTCCACCGGCAGGCCGAGGGCGACGGCCTGGCAGAAAGTCCCGGCCAGGCGGTTGCCGAGCCCGAATATGGCGTTGGACTCGTGCACGACCCGGGGTATCCCGCGCAGCGCCGCCAGGAACACGGCCGGGAACGAGACGTAGCTGCCGGCGCCGAAAACGGCGTCGGGGGAATAGTCGGCGAGTATCCGGAAGGTCCGCCGCAGGCCCGAGAGGAATTTAAAGAGAAAGCGGGCGTGCCGCAGCGGGTTCAGCGAGCGCGGCAGCGCCGCGGCCGGTATATCGGCGTAGGGCAGCCCCTCGGCGTCCAGCGCCGCGGCGGAGATATCCCCCTCCTTCACGACGAAGAGCACCTGCCAGCCCCGCCGGACCAGTTCGCGGCCCAGCGCGAGCCCCGGGTAGAAATGCCCGCCCGTACCGCCGGCGGCTATCAGCGCCCGTCTTTTTTTTACGATCGTCATAAAGCGGATTTCCTGTGGGCCGAGACGTTCAGCACGAAGCCGGCCGCTATCAGCATGGTGATCATGGAGGAGCCTCCGTAAGAGAAGAAAGGCAGCGGTATACCCTTGGTGGGGGTCAGTCCCAGCGTCATGGCCATATTGAAGAAGGCCTGAAGGCAGATGACCAGCACCATGCCCGAAGCGGCGATGGCCGAGAAGAACGTGGTGGCGTTGCGGGCCAGCCTGAGGCCGCGCAGCAGCAGGTAGCCGAAAAGCCCCGCTATCAGCAGCGAGCCGAAGAGCCCCAGTTCCTCGGCGACCACCGGGAAGATGAAGTCGGTATGCGGTTCCGGCAGGTACATCAGCTTGAGCTTGGAGGCGCCCAGCCCTACGCCGAACCAGCCGCCCGAGCCGATGGCCAGCAGCGACTGTACCAGCTGGTAGCCCGTGCCGGAGGCGTCGTCCCACGGAGAGAGGAAGTTCTTGAAGCGGGC
>JAVVFK010000095.1:0-8146 GCA_032251015.1 Elusimicrobiales bacterium | reverse complement strand
AGATGTTTGCGCTGAGGTTTGAAATTCAGGATAATGGATAAGCGCCAGTTTTACACAATTTTCCTAGGTACCCTCCCCGGCCTCGTACATGATGGTCATCCCAAGGATGTGCCAGATGCCGTCGACCGTCAGCAGTTGCTTGAACTGGGGCTTCAGCTTCGCTCTTTTAAGGACGGCTTCCTCCAGTTCGGTTATCTGCCCGTCCAGGCAGCGCAGCGTCTTGAGGTTGCTCTTTATCGCCAGTTCCAGGATCTCGTCGCCCCCGCAATAGCCCGCTATCGCCTCGTCGGTCAGTTTGCGGACGCCGTCGGTATTAATACGCCTCCCGCTGTTCCTGCCTACCAGGTTCTGGACGCTCAGTATCTGCATAGTGCGGTAGCGCACCAGTTGCGCGCGCTTGCGCAGCAGGTCGCGCACGGCCCGCTCCTCTTTCGGGTATATGTGCCCTACCGGCAGCAGGCCCAGGCGCAGCAGATGGGCCAGGTGCCTGGCGTCGTGCTCGTCGGCGCTGTATTTGAGCCCCTCGTAGACTTTCACCGCCGCCGTGTTCACCAGCTTCACTTCGTAGCCGGCCTCCATAAGCCCGTCCACCAGCCAGTACCAGTTGAACGTGGATTCCACCGCTATCGCGTGTATGCGCTCCCGGTACGGTGCCAGTTCCGTCAGGATTACAGGCAGCTCGTTGGGCAGGCGTTTTTCATAGACGATCTTGTCCTCGCCGTCCAGCACTACGAGCACGCTGTTATTTGAATGCAGGTCAATTGCCGCGTATAATTTCATATACATCCCCTCCTTGGGTGTGTGATTGCTCTTAGACAAAGCAATATTACACAACCTAGGGAGGGGACCTTTAGATGATTATCGCACCCCCTCCGGCCCGGCGGGGGCGTCTTTTTTAGCGGCACGACATCACGTTGTCGCGCCGGGTCTTTAAACTTTACTCCGCTGGATAAAACCTGAACCCGGGACAGGGGGGCGGGATGTCGACCGTCGGGGTGTCCTCTGATATTATCGTATCGAAATCGCGCCAGCCCGGCGGCGCAGGGCGCAGCCGGGTCCGCTCCGCCGTCGCCTCACCGCCGTCATACGTTCCCCGGTGCCGCCGCGACGAGCCGCTGGCCCGCCTGGTCCGCGATAACCTCATGGAATTCGAGCAGGCCTTGCGCGATCCCTTCGATCGCCGCCCTAAGCCGCGCCCCTTCGTGATGAAAGCCCTCGAAAAATTCAGCGAATGCGGTGTCCCGCGCTTCGGCGTGGTCCGTTACCGTTGCCCCGAATGCGGTTGCGATGTCTTTCTGCCCTTCTCCTGCAAACACAGGGGCTTCTGCCCCTGGTGCGACGCCAAACGGGCGGCGATGATCATGTCGGACGCCTCCTCCCGGCTACTGCCGCATGTCCCCGTCCGGCAATGGGTATTGGTGGTTCCAAAGCGGCTGCGTTGGTATCTTAACCGGCGCCCGGAACTGCCCGGCCTGCTTTCAAAGATATTCGCCGCCGAAATTTCCAGGTTCATGATCCGCACTGCGGGGGCCCCGCCCGCCCAGATGCATTTTATACAACGCTTCGGCGGCGCGCTTAATCTGCATATCCATATACACGCGCTTGTGACCGACGGCGGCTTTATCCCGGCCGAAGGCGGCAAGGGCCTGGCCTTTGCCCCGGCGCCGCAGCCTTCCCCGGAAGAACTGGGCGCGATATCGGCGGCTATCCGGAAGAAATCCCTCCGGCGATTTCTCCGGATGGGCGCCGTGCAGGAAGAGGCCGCGGCCATGCTGCTCTCATGGCAGAACGGCTTTTCGATACATTCGGAAGTGGCGGTGAGGGCCGAGGACCGGGAAGGTCTGGAGCGGCTGGTCTATTACTGCGCCCGCCCGGCCCTCTCGCCGGCCCGGCTGGAATATTCCGAAAAGGCCCGGATCGTAATATACCGCACTGAAAAAAGGGAAGGGTATCCCCCGATGCTGGTTATGTCCCCGGTCGAATTCCTGCGCAGATGGGGCTTGCTGATGCCGCCCGCCAACAAGAACACAGTCCATTACTACGGCGCCCTCGCGCCGCGGTCGCCTTTAAGGGCGTTACTGGTCGCCAGTACGGAAAAAGAGGCCGCCGAACTGAGCAGAAAGAAAAAGCTATCGGCCGTTAAAGAGGGGATGCTTAAGAAAGCCGGATCCTGGGCCGCCTGCCTGGCCAGGATATTCGAGATCTACCCGCTTATCTGTCCGAATTGCAGGATAGAACTAAAACCAGTAGCCGTGATATTAGACGATAAAGAACTCGTGCGCCTTTTATCCCACCTGGGTCTGCCTGATGAACTCCCCAAGATAAAACCCGCTCCTAAAGCCTGCGGCCCGCCGGACGAAGATTGCCAGTTGTGTCCGGGAACGGATTTATATGACGAAATAAGTCCGCCATCACCGGAAGATTGATCCCGCCACTCGCCGACCCGGCGCCCGCCGGGCGAAAACACCGCGTCTAAATCAGCGAAAATCACCCGGTTTTTGATATTATAAACAAAACCGGCGGTTCTCACGCGAAAATTTCAAGAAAACGCGCCGCCGGAAGGGGAAAAAAGCGGGGGGAGTTGGCGATAACTGTTCTTATGTTTCCTACAATTAATAGGGAGGCGTAATGAAAAAGCATATAGTAGTCGCTGCGGGCGCATTATGTCTGGGAGTTAGTTTCACCAATGCGGAAGATGTGGTCGTAGCCTTTGATGGGCCTGGGGGTAAAAGCGTCAATACCTATATAACTGCAAAAATGGAGGAGAACAGGGGCACGCCGAAAATCCTGGTTTCTCAGGCCGAAGGAAAAGCGGTCTCGGATGAAGCGGCAAATCCTTACAAAGACAAACTTATCCTGGTCAAAGATCTTCTTAAGGACCTATCACAAAAAGACAGGATTGAGTTCATGTCCGGCATACGTTTACTTAACGGCAGAGTCGCTTCCCAGAGTTATGCTGTCCTGGAGAAGCGCGGGATATCCCGCGCAAAAACGGATGATATCCTGCGGGCCTTCGAATCCTCAGCTGCCGACATGAAAGCGTTTACTCCTATCACCGCGCGGCCAATGATAGATATGGAAGACTTACTTCGCGGTGTCCCTGAAAAAGCCAAAGCGGAGTTATTTGACAACATGAAACTCCTTAATGGCGGGGTCGCCTCCATCAAGACCGATCTCCTGGGTAAATCGGTTTCGCCGGAAAAGTATGAGGAGATAATGGACACGCTCATGCCTGTCGTAAACGCCGACAAGTTGCGCGCTAAGGACGAGTGGTGCGAAACGTGGATAGTGAACGATTGGAAGGATATCTACCGGAGCTGCTCATATCAGGAAAAGTATACCTGTAACTCTGCGGTCTGCAAGTAAACCGAACAATATCGACGCGGGCGATTACAACCCGCCCGCGTCGTGTCCTACCGACATGAATAAAAAGACTATCTGTTTTTTTATACTAGTTTCAGGCTTCTCCTTTGGTTGTGCCAGTTCTCGGCCGCAGCTTGCCCGTATAGCGGACGAGATACACTCTGCCGAGCGGAAGCACGACATCGCTACTATAAATACACTTGCTGCCTCTATATCCACCGTGGATCTTGCCCCTAAGCGCATGACTAAATACTCTGATGAGGAATTGCGTCTCCTCTACAGTGCGCTCCGAAAAGCGGCATTCTATTCCCCTGACGACGAGGAATATGTGGCAAGGCAGGAGCTGGTCTTCAATGAGAAGCTGCGGCGGGGAAAAGCGGAAGAGGAAGACGTGGAGCGAATGGTCTCGGCCTTTTTATCGGCAAGAATGTTCGAAAGAGCGAGAACGCTTAAAAGCCGGTACCCCAAGATGGAATTACCGGACATTCCTGAAACCATAACAGGCAATGCTCCCCAATCCGCCTTATGGCAAGCCTACGCCGTTTCCAATGGCGGTAAAACAATTGAACTTAAGGCCCTGCCGCTCTCTTCCGGATCAAAGATAGTGGTAGTTATATCTCCCGGCTGTGGAGCAATGGAAAGCGCGATGAAAAGCATCCTCTCCGATCCAGAATTGGCGCCATTCTTTCGGACTAACGGCACAATGATAACCAGACGTTCCGACTTTGCGGGAGCGGAAGACGTAGGGGAACAGTTTGGTTTCCCGGAGGTTTACGTGGTCCATAAATCCCAAGACTTCCCCGGCCTCTGGCTGCAGTCCTCTCCTTACTTATATTTCCTCAAAGACGGAAAAATCCTTTATAGCCTTCGTGGCTGGAGCGATGAAAATAACAGTGCTCACCCCAAAAAGGAAATACGCAAAGGTTTAACGCTTATCGGTTTGATGTGAGATACAAGCAAATAGGCTGTCCCCACTTTTGTCCCCTTACAAACGCCGCTGGCGCCTCCTGGAGGCGCTTTCCCAGCTAAAACGCCCCCCCCCTTCCCCTCTGAAAGCCTTAAAAGCGCAGCTACGGCCATTTCCGGCGGAATTGCCGTTTTAGAACGCACAAGAATGCGCCAGGACGGCCTTTTTCCGTCGGGCGGTATCATTCTGCCCCCCCTGTTCTCCGACGGTAGTCGCGCCGCTTCGAAGCGAAGGAAACGGCAAAAGCCACCAGGTTTTTGATATTATAAACAAAACCGGCGGTTCTTACGCGAAAATTTCAAGAAAACGCGCCACCGGAAGGGGAAAGATCGAGGGGGGCTGTCGATAAGCGTGCTTATGTTTCCTACAGATTATTTAAGCAAGTACTTTGTGTTCTTGTGCGCCCCTTCCGTGGAGATTATTCCGGCATTCAGCAGAGGCCTCAACGCATAATGAGCGCCGGGGGCGGTTAGGCGCAGGGCGCGGGCTATTTCCCTGATGCCAAGCGGGCCGCGCTCACGAAGTGTGCGCAGGAGTTTTTCCTGGCGCAAAGTCAGGGATGCCGGCAGCCCTTTATCCTTTAATCCGAGAGAGGCGATGCGTCCCTGTACTCGCTCGAGGGTTTCAAGCACGGCTTCGGATATGAACTCCAGCCAGGAGCCCAGGTCCTCCCCCTCCACCTGTACGCGCTGGAGGGCTTTGATATACAGGGCGCGATTCTCCAGCAGTATTTCGTCCAGGGCAAAGACATGGAGCGTATCAAAACCCGCTCTATAGAGTTGCCAGGTGGCTAACGCCCGGGCCACACGCCCGTTGCCATCACGGAAAGGATGGATTTCAACAAATCGCAAGTGTAGCATGGCCGAAGAGAATACAGCGGGGAATTCTTTGGCTCCGGTATCGAGCCAATGCAGTAAATCTTTCATAAGGCCGGGAACTTGCTTCCAGGGCGCTCCCACATGCAGACCTGCTCGCACATCCAGCCGCCGGTAAGCGCCTATAGGGCCCTCGTCGCAGGCACCTTCTCCCATCAGCTTATGCAGGAATAGGACGTCTTTCTCCGTAATATGCGCGGCCTTCTCCCGCTTTTGCAGCCATTCCAGCGCCGCAAGGTAGTTCTGGGCCATGCGCACGTCTTTATTCGGATAGCCAAGCGCCTTTTTGCCCTCCATCAGGCCCTTTACTGCCTCAAGGGAAAGCGTGCAGCCTTCTATCGCCGTTGAGCCCCAGGCGGCGCGCGCCATGGCGTCCTTTACCAGGGAGGGCACCCATGGGACCTTTACGGCGGAAGCGCGGATCCGCTCTTTGATCTCCGCTATGCTTTCCAGGAGGCGATAGGCCCGGGCCGGGACTTTAAAATCAGGCTTATACATGCATAAAGTTTACATAAAGTTATTCGTAAAGTCAAAAGAGAGCTGTGCAGCGTACTGAGGGGGGGCGGCGGCACTAAAGCCCTGATTATCCGAAGAGGCGATCGGTCGGGACCGATGATCGGATAGATGACCGGTGCAAAAGCACGAGGATTTCTACAGTTCCAACGCGAAGAAAGTCCTGGGGGCGCTTGAATATTACAACAACCAACGTGTCAGGTTCATGCTTGAGAAAGCCGCCAAACATAAGAACCCGGCCGTCGCCAAGAAAGCGAAAGAATACCTGGACAACTGGAAGGTGCCCGCAGTGAAGCCGACTGAAGGACAGAATGTCGTGCCGGAGGAGAAATAGTCAACAGTAATAAGCCCGCCATCACCGGAAGATTGATCCAGACACTCACTGGCCCGGCGTCCGCCGGGCGGGAGACAAAAATCGGCGGTTCTCACGCGAAAATACAGATAAATGAATTCACAACGAGTCGGATATTCTCTGTTAGTCGCGGCTGGCCTGCTGGCCGCCGTGGTCGGCGGCTTGTGCCTGAAATATTCACCGGCCGGGGTTATGATGTCCGCGGTTCTCGCCTTCGACGCCGTCTATGTGAAGCTTTTCGAGAATACTCCGGAGGAGGACGCTCTTTATACGGCCCGGGCCGCGGCTGAAAAAGACCTCCGCCTTTGCCGGAAGGTCTCCGCCCGTTATGTGCGTTCAGCTTTCCCCAGGGTGACCTGTTACAGGGAAGTCGTGGAGGCGGTGGGGGACCCGGCTATCTGCCGGGATGAAGAGATAATTGAATATATCGGCGAGGAGCAGTGTTACATTACCCTGGCCGTGTCCACCGGGGACGCGGCCCTCTGCGAGCGTGTCGCCGGCGGCGATTCCGGGATGCGGAACGAGTGCTATTTCTCTCTTGCTCTCGAGAAGAACGACCCCGGCTTCTGCGGGAAGATCTCCGGATCGCTTCAGCGCGAATACTGCCTGGAGTCTTGCTCGGAAAAGAAGAGATACGACGAGAAGATCGCCGCCGGAACGCTGCCCGTCCTCCCCGACTGAGAAACCGCTTTCTATCCCTTCTTTCCTCTTATCGCTTTAGCCGCCTCGCCGCTCAGAAAGACGGCCGCGGCCAGCGCCGCCGCCAGCCCCAGGTCCGCCCCGGCCAGCGGGACGGTATGGAAGTATTCCCGCATAAAGGGCGGGTATATCACCGCGGCCTGCAGGACGACCGAAAGCGCCACGGCGCCCAGCAGCTGGGGATTGCGCAGGGCTTTCACGAGGAAGAAGTCCCGCCCCGGACTTACCGTGAGGGCCTGCGCGAGCTGGGAGAAGGTCAGCGTGGTGAACAGCATGGTCCGCCAGGCGGGATCGCCGGCGCTCCAGTAATACCAGCCGGCGCCCAGCGAGACGGCGCACATCAGCGAGCTGCTCCAGATTATGTGGATGGTCATCCCGCGCGAGAAGACGCCGCCGTCGGTGCGGCGCGGGGGGCGCTTCATCACGCCGGCCTCGGCCGGCTGCACGCCTATGGCCAGCGCGGGCAGGCCGTCGGTGACCAGGTTCATCCACAGCAGCTGCGCGGGCATCAGGGCCAGCGGCATCCCCAGGAACGGGGAGACGAACATCACGAGTATCTCGCCGGCGTTGCAGGAGATGAGGTATCGCGTGAACTTGAGGATATTGTCGTAGATGACGCGGCCCTCCTCCACCGCCGCTACTATCGTCGAGAAATTATCGTCCAGCAGGACCATGTCGGCCGCGCCCTTTGAGACGTCGGTACCGGTTATCCCCATCGCCACGCCGATATGCGCCTTCTTGAGCGCCGGCGCGTCGTTGACGCCGTCGCCGGTCATCGCCACGATATGGCCGCGGGACTGCAGCGCTTCCACTATGCGCAGCTTATGCTCGGGCGAGACGCGCGCGTACACCGAGACGCCCTCCGCCAGCCCGGCCAGCCGGGCGTCGTCCATCTTTTCCAGTTCGGCGCCGGTGACGGCCGCGCCGCCGGGTATGCCTATCTCGGTGGCGACGGCGCGCGCGGTGAGCGGCTGGTCGCCGGTTATCATGACCGGCTTCATGCCCGCGGCCAGGCAGGTGCGCACGGCGGCCGCTGCCTCTGGCCGCGGCGGGTCGATAAGCCCGGCCAGGCCTAAAAAGGTCAGCTCCTTTTCGATCTCCTCCGCGCCGGCCCCGTCGGGCACCGCGCGCGCGGCGGCCGCCACTGCCAGCACGCGCATGCCTCGCGAGGCCATCTCCTCGTTGGCCTTTAGTATCTTCGCGCGGGCGGCCTCGTCGAGCGGAGAGACCGCGCCGCCGGCCATGAAAGACGAGCATTTCTCGAGCAGCCGCTCGGGCGCGCCCTTGGCCAGCACTATCGCGCCGCCGCCGGCGAAGGCCCGCAGCGCCTCCGGCGGCTCGCCCGAAGGCGTATGGACGGTGCTCATCATCTTGCGC
>JAVVFK010000094.1:0-8151 GCA_032251015.1 Elusimicrobiales bacterium | reverse complement strand
ACCGCGATTCCGCGGCCAGCAGTTCCTCCCCGGCGCGGCGGCCGGCTTCCATCAGGGAATGCGCCTCCGAGCGGGCGGCTTCGGCGCTCTTTTCGGCGCCGGCGACAAGGGCTTCGAGACGCTCTTTTTCATAGGACCAGAGGGCTTTCTGCGATTCGAGCGCGGCGGAGAACTCCTCTTCGCGGGACCGGAAGGTCTCGTGCGCCGCGGCAAGAGCCGCGTCGCGTTCGGCGCGAAGACCGGCCTCGCGGGCTTCGGCCTCTGAACGGTCCTTGGCCCTCACAGCCTCCATCTCGGCGAGGCTGCGGGCGAAGAATTCATCTTTCTCCCTTATAAGGCGCATGGCCTCGGCGGAACGCTCCTCGCCGGAAAGCGAAAGTTTTCTCTCCAGCTCCGACGCCCGCGCCTTTTCCGACCCCAGGGCCGCTTTCAGCGCGGAAATTTCCGCGGCGAAGGCCTCGGACCGCGCGGCCAGTTCGCGGCCGGCGCGCTCTTTCAGCTCCGCCTCGCGGGCTTCAAAGGCCGCGCGCTCCTGCATAGCACCTGACTTCAGCATCGAAATTTCGCGCTCATAGCCGCTCATCAGGTCTGCGGCCTGCCGGTTAGCCTCCGCTTCATAGCGGGATTTAAGCTCGGCGGTCTGCGCTTCGAAGGCCGCGCGCTCACGCGCTCGTAGCGCCTCCGACTCCGCCAGAGACTTATTGAAAAGCTCTTCTTTCTCCTTTATGCGGCGCATAACCTCGACCGACAGTTCGTCGCCCGCGGCGGAAAGTCTCTCTCCCAGTTCGGCGGCTTTTTCTTTCGCCGACTCCATAGAGTCCTTCAGAGCCGATATCTCCCGACCGTAGCGCTCCTCCAGCTCGGCGGCCTTTTTGGCGAGGGCGGTCTCGTAAGAGGAGGCGAGCTCGGCCTCGCGGGCGGCGAAGGCGGCGGCCGCCGACTCCATCTCGGCCACGCGCGCGCGGAAAAATTCGTCTTTTTTAGCCAGCTGTTTCATGACCTCTTCGGAGGTCCTCTCCTGCACCGAGGCCAGCGAGTTCTCGAGTTCGCGTATCTTCTCCTGAGCGTTCCGGAACTGTTCCTCGCGCACGCGCTGTTCTTCGATCAGGCGCGAGCGCTCCACGGCCCAGGTCGATTCCAGCGAGCGCAGCTGCTGCGCGTGCTCGGCGTCGACCGAGCGCAACCTGGCGTCCAGCGAGGCCTCCAGCTCGGAGCGCAGGCGGCGGAAATTTCCTTCCAGCTCCGTTTTTTTGGCGAGGAACTCGCTCTCGAGCTCCTGGCGGCGGGAATCGAGACCGCCCTCCGAGCCGCGCACGGACTTTTCCAGCATGTCGATGCGGGCGCGGAGTTCGGCTTCCTTGGATTTGTAATTCTTCTCCAGCGCGGTGAGCCGGGACTGGTGCTCGGAGTCCACTTCGGAGCGCAGCGAATCGTATTTCGCCTGCGCCTCGCTGAGGCGCGCGGCGTACTGGGTCTCGACGTCCAGCAGGCGCTGGTTCCAGCGTTCTATGACCCCCTTCTGCTTGCGGTCGAGTTCCTCGAACTTGGACTGGTACTCCTCCTCCAGGGCGCCGCGGAGCTGGTCCAGGCGGTTCTCCTTGCGCAGCAGCTGCTGCAGGTCGAGCTTACCTTCCCCCAGCAGGGACATGGTGGCTTCCAGCTTGGAATAGAAGCCCTCTTTTTCGTCGAGGGTCTTGGACCGGCTGCGGAAGGATTCCTCCAGCTCCCGGACGCGGGACTCGAGCTGCTTGCGGTCTCCCTCGGAAAGACCCAGGTTCTTCTTGAGCTCGGCGCGCTCCTTTTCGATGCCGTTGAGGCGCTCCAGCGCCCAGCGCAGGGTCATTCTCGCCGTGTCTATGCTGGTAACGTCGTTCACCAGCTGCTCGAGTTCGTTATATTCGTCGGCCATAGTTTCCTTTGATAAGCCGCACAACGGCTTTCTCCGCTCCCGCTTTAAATTCAGCCTTAACAGTTTAACATGGCGCACCCCCCTCTTCAATAAAGGGATTGTTAAATGAATATTAAATGATTGTTGCGCGCCCGGTGCCGCGCCGACCGCCTATTTTATAGAATGGTACCTGATGCTCAGAAAAAAACGCTTCTATTTTTTCCTGCTGCTGGCCGCCGCCGCCGCCTCGCTCTGGTATTTCCGCCCTTATCTTTTCAGGACTTTTTTCAGGGTTTCCGGCACGGTGGACCTGGCCGCGGGCCCGGCCGAGTCCCGTCTCAAGCCCAATACCATGCTCTTCATAGTCGCCCGGGACGAGGGAGGGGTCCCCTTCGCGGTGCTTAAGATCATAAACCCGTCCTTCCCGCTGTCCTATTCAATGGACAGTTCCGACCTCATCCTGCCCGAACTGCTGCCGCTCAGGCTCCGGCTGGAGGCTTTCCTCAATACCCACGGGGAGATAGGCTCGCCGAGGCGCGGGGATCTCTACGGCGCCCTGGACGGGGAAGTGTTCCTGTGGGAGAAGGATTGCGACCTGCGGCTGCGCCGGGGTTATTAGGGCCCTTGGGCCTATTTGCGCGTGGGCCCCGCGACCCTGCCGCGGCACGCTTCCGGAAGCTATACTTTTTACAGGGTAGTCCCCGCGGCTTCAGCGCCCGAAGCGGGGGACTAAAGAGGGGGCAGCATGACCTGGGAAGAACTTTCCAAACGCTACGAAACAGATAAACCCCGCAGACCGGGAACCAGGACGGCCGTAAAAGGCCGCCCCTGGCAGGAGATCATGAAGTCGACCGACAAACTGGTATGGCTTTTTCTCGTCACCGGCAGCGGGAAGGACAGGCCGGCCAAGGCCGGCTGAAGCCGGGAGCCCGCGGCATCAGGGATAGAGCGGGTCCAGGCGGTCGAACCCCATGTAAAGCAGGAGCGCCCCCAGCAGCGCGAGCAGCAGGCCCACGCTTCTGCGGTTGAGCGCCACCCAGGAATCGTTCAGGACGGTCTCGCGCAGCACCTTGTTAAGCTTGAGCATCAGGTCAGGCTTATAGAGATATCCCATGCCGGCGGCAAGGAAAATGAAACCGAGGATTATTTTCAGGAGCGGGGGTACGTTAAAGTGCATTATTGAAAGCGTTCATAGTCCTCTCCACCCCCGCCGAGAAAGTCCCGGCCAGGGCGTCGCAGGCGGCGGCAAGGAAAGCCGGCAGACGCTCCTCCTCTTCTTTCGAGAATCTTGAAAGCACGAAATTCGTACCGGGAATGTGCGCCGGCCTGGGACCGATGCCCAGGCGAAGTCGCGGCAGCGAAGGTCCGACGGCGTCGATGACCGAGTTCATCCCGTTATGCGTCCCGCCGGACCCGTCCTTGCGTATGCGGAGCTTGCCGAAAGGCAGGGCCAGGTCGTCGTAAACCGCGAGTATGGCGGGGGCCGGCACCTTGTAGAACCCGCCAAGGTTCTGCACCGCCCGGCCGGAGAGGTTCATATAGGTCTGCGGCTTGAGAAGGAAACAGCGGCGGCCGCCGCTTGAGAATTCGACGTAAAGGCCGAGTCCCTTCCAGTCCCGCCAGCGCTCGCCGGGCGCCAGGCGTCCGGCGGCCAGGTCGGCGACCATGAAGCCGATATTGTGCCGCGTTCTTTCGTATTGCGGCCCGGGGTTCCCCAGCAGGACCGCGATCTGAACCTGGTCTTCCAATCCCCCTCCTGCTTAAAAAGCGGGGAGCGGGAACCGAAACTGATGTCGGCTCCCGCTCCCGTTCCGAGAAGGGCCGCCTTACTTCTTGGACTCGCCCTTCTTCTCTTCCGGCTTGGCGCCGGCGGCGGGCTTGGCTCCCGCGGCGGGGGCCGCCCCTTCCTCTTCCTTCTTGCCCTTGGCTATGACCTCGGGCTCGGGCGCGCCGGTCGCGACGGGGGTCTCTACGACCTCTTCCTTGGCGGCGAGGACGCTGACGACGACCTGGTTCGGATCGTCGGTTATTTCCACCCGGGACTTGACGTCCTTCACGCGGACGATATCGCCGATATTGAGACCCGCGACTTCGACCTCGATCTCCTTGGGGATCTCGGTCGGCATGCAGAGAACGTTGAATTCGCGCAGGGCGTGCTCCATGACGCCGCCCTGTATCTTAACGCCCTGCGGCTCGCCGACGAGCTTGACGTGCACCTTGAACTTCATCTTGTCGGTCAGCCTGATGCGCTGGAAATCCAGGTGGATGATCCTGTCGGTCACGACGTGGCGCTGCACGACCTTTATGACGACGTTATCCTCGTCGGAGCCGTACTTGAGCTTGACGAGGGCGTTCTCGCCGGACTTCAGGGCGCCGACCACGTCCTTCTCGCTTATCATTATGGAGACCGGAGCCTTGTCCCCGCCGTATACGACGGCCGGGACCATGCCCTGGCTGAGAACGGAGCTTATCGCCCCTTTGCCGCCCGTCTTCTCACGGGGCTGGGCTGAAACGTTCACCTGTTGCATCACTTCCTCCTGAACCGCTTAAAAAATCCGGCCTCTCAATAGAAAAGCTCGCTTATGGAATGCCCGCCGTGGTTGCGTTTAATGGCTTCGGCCAGAAGCGGGGCCACGGTGACAGTCCTGATTTTAGCACTTTTTGAGGCCACCGGTATAGTGTCGGTCAGCACCAGCTCGCTTATGGAGGAGGCCTCTATCTTCTCTATCGCGTCGCGCGAGAGGACCCCGTGGGTGCAGAAAGTGGTTATCCCGGAGGCGCCGCGCTCGGTTATGGCGGCCGCCACGGCGGTCAGAGTGCCGGCCGTATCCACCATGTCGTCGAATATCAGGCAGTGCTTTCCCTCCACCGAACCGATGATGTTGTAGACGGAGGCGACGTTGGGACGCGGGCGGCGCTTGTCGATGATGACCAGGCCGGCGTCCAGGCGCTTGGCGAACGACCTGGCGCGCTCCACGCTGCCCATGTCGGGAGAGACCACTACGAAGTCGGACATCTTATGCTCGCGGACATAGTCCAGGACCACCGGCCGGGCGTAGAGATGGTCCATCGGTATGTCGAAGAAACCCTGGATCTGGGCGGCGTGCAGGTCGATGGTCACGACGCGGTTGGCGCCCGCGGAGGTGATGAGGTTTGCCACCAGTTTGGCGGTTATGGCCACGCGCGGGGCCGGCTTGCGGTCGGCCCGGCCGTAGCCGTAGTAGGGGATGACGGCCGTGATGCGGCCGGCGGAGGCCCGGCGCAGCGCGTCGAGCATGATCAGCAGCTCCATCAGGTTCTCGTTCACCGGGGGGCAGGTGGGCTGTATGACGTAGCAGTCGCAGCCGCGGACGTTCTCCATGATCTGCACGTCTATCTCTCCGTCGGCGAAGCGGCCGGTCTTGGCCTGGCCGAGCGGGACGCTGAGGGCGTCGCAGATCTTCTGCGCCAGCGCGGGATTCGCGCTGCCGGTGAATATGCGTAGCGGGCCGGTCTTCCAGGAGTCAACCATTTTTATATCCCCTTGCGTTTTTTGAGCACCTGCCGCGAGCGGGCCAGGGCCAGCGCCCCCGCGGGAACGTTCTCGGTTATGGTGGACCCCGCCGCTATCAGCGAGCCCTTGCCTATCTTAACCGGAGCCACGAGATTGGTATTAGAGCCGATGAAGGCGCCGTCGCCTATCACGGTCCTGTGCTTGTTCCTGCCGTCATAGTTGCAGGTGATGGTGCCGGCGCCGACATTGACCTTCTCGCCCATGATCGTGTCGCCGACATAACTGAGGTGCGAAACCTTGGAACCCCGGCCGATGCGCGACTTCTTCACCTCGGAAAAATTGCCGACCTTGGCCGACGGGCCGATGTCGGCGCCGGGACGCAGGTGGGCGAAAGGCCCCACCACGGAATCCCTGCGCAGGCGGCTGCCGGTCAGGAAGCAGGAGAACTTCACCTCGCAACCGTCCTCTATGCGGCAGTCCTCTATGACGCCGGAAGGTCCGACGCGGCATCCGGAGCCGATGACCGTGGCGCCCTTGATATGGACGCCGGGGTAGATGACGGTGTCGGGACCTATCTTCACTCCTTCCTCGATATAGGTGGCGTCGGGGTCCTTGATAGTGACGCCTTTATCCATCAGCTCTTCGATAACGCGCTTGTTAAGCATCTTGTAGGCTCCGGCCAGGTCGCGCCTGGAATTTATTCCCGCTATCTCGCTCTCGTCGGCGGCCTTTACGGCCAGGACCCTGCCGCCGGCGGCCAGTATGGCCTCCAGGGTGTCGGTCAGGTAATACTCCCGCTTGGGGCCCTTGGGCCTGAGCGTCCTGAGCGCCTTAAGAAGAGCCGGGGTATGGAAGAAATAGGTGCCGGAATTAACCTCTTTGACGGCGAGTTCCGCGGGAGAGGCGTCGGAGGCCTCTACTATGGCCTTAACGGCGCCGCCGTGGCCGCGGATTATCCGGCCATAGCTGCCGGGATCGGACAGGTCGGCGGTCATTACGACGCAGCCGGGTCTGTTGCGGCGGTAGAAATCGGAAAGCTTCCTTAGCGTAGCGGGGCGGAAGAGCGGCGCGTCGCCGCAGATTATGAGCGTATGGGAGAAGCCCTTTACAGCCGGCACGGCCTCCTGAACGGCGCGTCCGCTGCCTGTCAGCGACTTCTGGGTTACGAAAACGACTTCGGCGCCGACGGGGTTCTTCCCAAGCCAGGCGGAGAGGCGTTCCCTGACCATCTCGCCCTTGTGGCCGACCACGACCACTATCCGGGCGGGAGCCAGCGCCGCGACCTTTTTTATGACGCGGGCGGCCAGCGGCAGATCGCCCAGCTCGTGCAGCACTTTCGGCAGGGCCGACTTCATCCTCGTCCCCATTCCGGCGGCGAGTATAAGAGCGCAGAGATCTTTTTTTTCAGGCATTCTGTTCCGAGCGGAAAGACGAGACCTTATGCCTATAGTTTACTAAATCGGGCATTGGGCCGGGAAATCAGCGCCTCTTTTTCGGACCGCGAGAGTTTTTTTATCGCCGCCTCCAGCATGGAGGCGGAGGAGCGGTCCTTCTTCCTCTTCTTCCAGGCAAGCGTCACCGGGCCGAAGGCGGCGGTGTACTTGGCGCCCCGTCCGGCGTTATGGTCTGCTATCCGGCCCGCCAGGTCGTTGGTTATGCCGGTATAGAGCGAGCCTTTGGCGCAGCGCACTATATAAACGGTCCAAGATTTCGTGTTTAAGCGTCCCATAAGGAGATAGCCGGGGGATAGCGTGGGCTCGCCTAAGAAAAACCTTCCGAAGGCCCGGGCTTACGGAGTATGCGCCGCGGCTGACGGTGCGCTTGGCTTCTCGCGGAGCGGAGGCGCATACGAGCGCGAGGGCCGAGGAGGGAGCGCGAGCACGGTGTGCGAGCGGCGTTTTTTCGTGGTGAGCCCCCGGCAGTCCCCGGCGTAGTTCTCCTTATTTGTTCTCCCGGGCATGGATTCGAACCATGTCTAACCGCGTCAAAGGCGGTTGTGCTACCGTTACACCACCCGGGAATAAATCGAATTCCGGGGACAGTATACTTAATTCCTCCGGGCAACAAGACGCGCCCGGGCGCTTGACCCGGAATTAAGTATACTGTCCCCGGAATTATGCCTCCGCGCGGGACGGAGCGGCTTAGTCCTCTTCCGCCCCGGTCGGCGCCGGGATGCCCCCGGACGCCTCGGCCCTGGCCAGTTCCTTGTTGTATTCACCCAGTATTATCTCTTCCAGCCGGCCGCGGAACTCGTTGCTTATAGGATGGGCTATGTCCTTATAAGTGCCGTCCTTTATCTTTCTCGACGGCATGCAGACTATCAGCCCCTTGTTGCCGTTGACCACCTTCATGTTGTGCACTACGAAGGCGTCGTCGAATGTCACTGTAGCGAAGGCCTTGAGCCTGGCCTCGCTGCGAAGATGTATCCTGACCTCGGTAATTTCCATCCCTTCCCCCAGTTGTAAGAGCCCCGCTACAGAGTTAAAGAGGCGCGCAGTCCCCGTAGAAGCCAGCGACTTACTCGTTGTTTCGGACCGCCCCATGCGGTCAGGCAAATTCTGCCAAAAAAACCCCGCCTTTGCAAGGCTTCAGCGCCCTCGCAAGCCGGGCTGCCTCCGCGCGGCCGCGGAAGACGGCGAAAACGCAGGAGCCGGAACCGGACATCATGGCGCCGGCGGCGCCGGCCGCCTCCAGCCGGCGGCGCGCCCGGGCGATGGCCGGCCTGGCCGGCAGGACCGGGGCTTCCAGCCGGTTCAACATGAGCGGCCCC
>JAVVFK010000093.1:0-8203 GCA_032251015.1 Elusimicrobiales bacterium | reverse complement strand
CGAGCATCCGGTAGATCTGGAACTTCCAGGTCGGCGTTCCGGACCCGGAGTCGAAAACGGAAAGTTCCACCAGGGCGCCTTCCCCCTTCTGCACGTCGATCGAAGTGGGATAAAGCCCGAGCGATATCTTTGGGCCGCCGGACCGGGCGTCCGCGTCGGGGTCCTTCAGCCGCGGCTGGACGTCCTGGTTGAAAAGAATGACCAGGCCGCTGACATTGGTGAGCTCCCTGGGGAACCTGACGTCGGCCCCGGTAAGGTTGACGTCTATCCGGGCGGGCGAAAGGCCGCGGGAAGTGAAAAAGGAATTCAGGGCGATAGCCCGCCGTATGCTGAGTATCTGTATGTCGCCGCCTACGCTGCCCTCCGGTATTATCAGGCAGTTGGTCTTCCCCGAGGCGAAGATAAGCGCGGCCAGGTCGCCGAGAGGCTCCATCGCCGAGGAATTGAACACCGTGCCGCCGGAAAAGAAGATCGCGGAGTCCAGCGTGACGGCCTTCGGCATCCCGTCTCCGCCGGAATAGACCTTGACCCCTTTGGCGCGGCCCAGCGACAGCAGGAGCCGCCTGCGCATCTCCGATATCTTCTCGTTTATCTTTTCGGCTATCATCGCGCGGCGCTCCTCGGCGTCCTCCGGCGGCAGGGCGCGGGACGCGGAAGGAGCGGGAGAGGAAGCCGCCGAATCCGGCCGGGACCCGGGCTCGTCGACCACGCTGGGCGCGGCCGGCCGGGAAACGCGGACGGGCTTTACCGTGTTCAGCGCGCTGTCCTGGGGCCCCTTGTCGTCGAGGGAATTGACCCCCCTGGTATTGAGCCTCAGCGTGATCTTGTTGATGTACTCGTTGGCCAGCGCCTTTTCAGAGGGAGTCCCCCTCATCAGTATGTCCATGAAGCGGTCCATGGCCTCGTTGTCCTGCCCCTGGTGGTAAAGCCGTATCGCCTGCTCCATCGGCCTGCTGACGCCCTGGGGGATCTGCTGGCCGGAAACGATGGTGCCCGCCGCCGAGAAAAAAGCGAAGACGACGGCGAACGCCGCGCAACCCATAGGGATCCTGATCTTAAAGCCGCTCATGTTTATGGCTCCGGAAAAACCTTTTTGACACGCTATATTTAAGCATCGGGGCTTTGCCTAAATATTGCATTCTTGTTACGCGATTATTGCCATCAGCGGGGGGCACCATTCGGCATGGTGTCCCGTTCGAGCGCCTCCAGCCTCGCCGCCGCCCTGGCGTTGGCGGGCTCCTGCTCCAGCAGAAGAGACCATTGATGCATCGCCCCGGCGTAATCTCCGGCGCGCTCCAGCACCGCGGCCAGCCCGTAGCGGGCCTCCCCATGGCCGGGGGCGGCCTTCAGTACAGCGACGAGTTCCTCACGGGCGCCGTCGAGGTCGCCCGAGGCGAAAAGTATCCTGGAAAGGAGATAGCGGGACTGCGTCTCCCCTCCCGCGCCATCGAAGAGCCTCTCCGCCTGCCGCCGGGCCACGGCGAAGTCGCCGGCCGCCAGGGCACGTTCGGCCGCCTGGTAAGCCTGGAGCCATTTCAAATGCGGGTTGCCGGAAAGATTCCCCTTCGCCACGACCCCCCGCAGGTTATCCTCGAAAATCTTGTTCGAAGGGTCCAGGCGGAGAGCCCGTCCGTAGGCGTCGGCGGCGGCGGCGAGGTTTCCGCCGACCCCGTGAAAATAACCCAGCGTGTTCTTCAGCGAAGCGTCCCCCGGCAGGACGCGGGAAGCGGCGCCGAGCAGCCCGGCGGCCTCGTCGGCGTGTTCCCCAGGATCTTTGAGGTATATCTCGGCCGCGGCCTGGTAAGTCTGGACGTTGAGAGGGTTGATAAGGGAAGAGACCTTCAGGTGGCCCAGCGCGGACCGGAAATCGCCCAGACGCTTTTCCACCACGGCCAGGTTGAAGTAGATCTCGTCGTAACCGCAATTGGACTTAAGCGCCTCGCCGTAGGCCCACTCCGCGGATTCGAGATCGCCGGAGCGGACATAGGCGTTGGCGAGCTCGTAGTTCGTATTGACCTCCCGCGGCCAGGCGGAATGGGCCCGCCGCAGATCCGCGGCGGCGCCGCGGAAATCTCCTTTGCGCATCAGCTTGAAACCGGAGAAATAAAGGGCCTCCCGCCTGAACTGGCCCTGCCAATAGGCCGTGGAAATAACGGCCAGCAGCGCCAGCGGCAGCGCCGCGGCCCATACCCGGCGTCCCGAAAAAGTCCCGGAGAAAGGAGAAGAAGGTACGCTGAGACGCGAAGAAAGGGCGCCCATGATCCACCAGAACATGAAGCCGGGCACCGCGAAGTGGACGGAAACATTGAGCATATTGTCCGTCATCATGCCTACGACGCCCGCCGCCAGGGCGGCCGGCCAGAACCGGGACTCCCCGTCGCCCGCCCCGTACTTATGCGCGAAAGCCCGCGCCAGGACCGCGAAGATAAGGATAAAAGAGGCCAGCCCCGCCAGTCCCGCCTGGGACCAGATCTCCAGCACCTCGTTATGGGCGTTATTGGCGTGGGTGCGAAGGCCGCGGATCCCCTCGTAAACCGAGAGCAGGGGCCCCTGGTAGAAAGGGTAAAAAAGCTCGAACGCCCCCCATCCTTTGCCGAGCAGAGGACTCTCCAGACCCATCTGCCAGGCGGAAGTCCAGATAAGTACGCGCTGATGCAGCGAGGGATAGACTTTATCGGCTTCCGCGGCTATGGTCAGGGTGCCGGCCGAGGAGATCTTCCCGGCCGCTTCCGAGATCCTGCTCGCGACGCCCGAGGCCGGCGGCGAAGAAGCGCTCACCGGCCACAGGACGGCCAGCGCCAGGGCCAGACCGCCCAGGATAAGAGCCCGGCGGCCCGCCGCCCGGAACCTGGCGCGGAAATCCGGCAGCAGGGCCAGGAACCCCAGCCCCGCCGCCATGCCGAGCCAGGACGACCGGGTCAGGCTGGCCAGCAGCATTCCCTCGTAGGACAGGAATACGGCGGCGTAGAAGAACCGGGCCGCCGAAGTGCGCGCGTCCAGCCAGCAGGCCAGGGCCAGCGGCGCCAGCATGACCACGTAGGAGGAGATGAAGTTAGGATTTCCGAAAGTGGAAACGGAGCGGTTGCCGTAAGGATTGAGGGTCTTCAGCCATACGAGTTCCACGCCGAAATACTGCAGCACGCCGTATACCGAGGCCAGCGCTCCGGCGACGAGCGCCAGGTTGAGATAATCCTCCTGCCGGTCTCGCCTGACCGAACGCCAGGCGATAAAGATACCGGCCGCCCATATCATCGCGCCATAAGGATCCCAGAACCTCTGCCAGAGACCCGGGGCCGAAGGCTGGGAGCGCAGGTAAGGGAAGAAGAACCAGGCGGCGCCCCAGGCCAGCAACAGCAGAAGGAGCGGCGTCATCGGCCGCGCCGCCGGGCTTTCCCGCCATTCGGAGCGGGCCGAAAGCCAGAAAGCCAGGCCGCAGTTCACGAAAAGGAAAAGGAAACTTCGCAGCCCCTCGCTGAAGATGGCCGGTCTGAAGAACGGCTCGTGCAGGGACCATGACCTGGCCCAGGAGACAAACAGAACAGCGGCGAAAAGCGCCAGCGGGACCCAGAGAATATTCCGGGGGAGCTCCCAGGCGCCGCGGGCACGCATGGACCAGAGCGCGGACAGTAAAGCCGCGGCAAGGGATATGTTCAGCAGGGCTATCTGCAGGTAATACGGATTGCGGGTCAGGTCGGTGAAAAAAAGCAGCGGGGATACGAAGAAAGCCAGCGTCAGGAAAACGGGAATAAGGGCCCCGGAACTACCGTCAGCGTTCTTGCCCGTGTTCATCGTCCGCTCAGGGGCTCCTGCGCCCGGTCAAAGCCCGGTAATTTCTCAGGGCCGGCTCGAAGGTTGGGTTCAGCTTGAGCGCGGACGCGAAAGCGGCCGCCGCGTCCCGCGGGCGCCCCATCAGGTAGTAGAGGTTCCCGAGGTTCGTGTAGGCCTCGGGCGTCTCGTGCTTGTGATCTTCGACATGGCATTTCCAGGCGTTGATGTTGTTGAGGTATTCCCTCTCGGCGGCCTCGTACTGCCGCCGGGACATATAGATCTGGGCCTTGCGGTAATAGTTGAAAGCGAATACGGGATCGAGGTTCTCATAAAGGTTGAAGCGCACCAGCGCCTTGTCCAAGAACTCCTGCGCCTCCTTTTCCCGCCCCTGCGCGCGCAGATGGTCGTGCATCTTCATGTAGAGCAGCCCCACCTGGTGATGCATCTGCACATAGTTGGGAGCTATCGAACGCACATGCTCGTAGGAGTCCATGGCGCGCTCATAATCGTCCCTGGGGTCCTCGCCCTTGTCCCCCCACTCGGGACGGTACTGCCTGGTCATATTGAACCTGTCGTTGAACACGTTGCCCGTGAAGTAATAGGGCATTATGAAATAGGGGTTATGGGCGTGCACCTTCTGGTAATACGAGATGGCGTCGTCCCAGCGGCCCTGCTTTGAGAAGAATATCGCCATGTTGTGATAGACGTCGGCCTTGAACCATCCCCAGAAATACCAGACCGGGCCGAGCGAGACTGCCATGACCAGTGCGGCCAGCACGGACCTGCCCGTAAAGGCGATTTTCAGGTAGGACCATGCGATAAAACCGGCGCAGGCCAGGAGCACGGTCCAGGCTATGAACCATTGCAGGGATTCCCCCCCGCCGCGGTGGCTGCTCAGCGGACCCTGGAGTTCGGAGAACTGGGTAACTATCGTATAGAAGAGCGCCCCTACGAGCGCCGCCAAAACGATACGCGCCGCCCAGAGGAGCCAGGCCGGTGGACCGGCGGTACGGGCCGGTTCGTCCTGCGCGGGCTCTCCCTTGTAATGGACCTCCCACAGAGCCTGTCCGCGGGCCAGGTTGATGATCACCGCGGGCAGCAGGCCGAGGAAAACACCGGAAGAGACGAAGCGCATGCTGACGTCCACGAAATTATGTATCAGCATGCCCAGGAGGGCGGTTATATAGCCCAGCAGGTCGTAGGCAGTAGGCGGCGGCCGCGCCCCTTTGAGGTTCTCGGTAAGCGTGCCCAGTCCCCTGAGCCCTATCGTGAGGACGAAAGCTATCAGCCAGATATAGATACCGAAACCGATCAGGCCGTTGTCCATCCACTGTTCGAGGTGCTCGTCCTCGGCGTGGTCGGTCTCGGTATTGTGCTTGCCCTCGATATGAAAGATCACCGGCCGCCGGTAAGCTGGGTATATGACCTTAAAACTCCCCACCCCTATGCCGGTCAGGGGCTTGGATTCTATCATCTCCCAGGTGGAGAGCCAGGTGGCGATGCGGAAATTATAGGAGTGGGGATTGCCGAAATGATAAATAACTCCCAGGGCCGTAAGAGGGAATATAGACGCGATGGCGAGAAAGGCCGTTTTGCCGATCTTCAGCCGTTCCCGGAGGAAAAAATAGGCGTAGAACACGGCGAAGATAAAGGAGGAGATACCGAAGCCGAGCCAGGCGCCTTTCGTCTGAGTGCCGTAGAGACAGAGCAGGTCCAGGAATATCAGCGGTATAAGATAGACCGACCGGGTCTTCATGAACTGGGTGACCGCTATAGGCAGTATGAGCACCAGGAAGTTGCCGAAGAAGTTGGGATTGCCGTAGGTGGAGAAGACACGCGGACCGAAAGCCCCCCTCCAGACGAAAGGATCGAGACCCGGCCCAACTTCCTTGGGAGGAAAGAAGCGGGTGTCTATGAACTGGACCAGGCCGTACAGCACTGCTATGTAAGCCGCGGCCAGCAGGATCTTGGTAAGGCGCTCCAGCGCGGCATGGCCGAACTCCCTTATGACGATGAGGCCGACCGACATATAGAGAAAATACCTGACGAAATCGTCCACGCTGGGACCGGGATACGGGGCCCGCGCGAAACCGATGACGGCGTAGGCCAGGTATGCAAAGAACGGGGCCAGGAATACGAAGTCCGCCCGCCTGAAAGCCTTGCGGCCCTCCAGGAAAAGCAGTCCCAGCCACATGCCCAACAGCGAGAAGCCGCCCATCTGCAGGAGGGTTATCTTGACCTGGGCGGAGTCGTAGGTGCGGAGATAAAAAGCGTCGGAAATGAGCAGATAGAGAAGGGGCAGCCAGGTCCAGATGGCCTGGCGCGCCTGAGGCACGCCCGGGGCGAACTTAAGGTCCGAGTATTCTTCGTGAAGGAGGGGCGTGTTTTTTGCCATTAAGGCCGGGGAACTCTGAAAATCTGTTCAGCCGAGGATGGGATTTGAACCCACAACCCTTCGCTTACGAAGCGAATGCTCTACCGTTGAGCTACCTCGGCGTACGGTGCTTAATTATATAGTAATTTTAAGGCAAATTCAAAAACGTCCTATGAAGAAAGTCGGCACAGACCTGCCTTCGGCCCCGATTGGGCGGCCGCAGCCTCTCTCTCAAGGTTATAGGCACCAAATAAAAAACCCGGCCGGAGGCCGGGCTTTTCATTGACGACCGGGGATTACCTGGTCTTAGGCGCGTCCATGGAAATGAACGGTACCGCTCCGCCGCCCGTGTATGCGGGAAGAACGCCGTTCCATTTCCCGATTGCTTTCAGCTGGGCCTCCACTTTGCGCAGTTCGATCATATCCGGCGAGACCTGCAGGCGCTGCAGGCGGAGGGCCTCCGCTTCGCCCTTGGCCTTGGCTATCATGGATTCGGCCTCTTTCTTGGATTTCTCCACCAGTTTCGCGGCCATCTTGGCCTGCTGTTCCGCCACCTGCTTGTCCTCGACCGCCCTGAGGAACTGGTCGGTGAAGGTCAGGTCCACTACGGAGATGTCGGTGACGATGATCTCCCTTTCCATCAGCTTCGCCTTCGCCGCTTCGTTAAGTTCCTCTACGAGGAGGGCGCGCTCGCCTATGATCTTCTCGGCGGAGAATTTGGCCGCTATGGATTTGAAGATCTCCTGCACGGTCGGGTCCATTATGGTGCGCACGTAGTCGGGGCCGAGATTGCGGAAGATGCTGATCACGGTGTCTTTCTGTATGCGGTGGTTAACGACGAGGTGGGTGTTCATTGTCTGCAGGTCCTGGGAGAAGGCCTGCGACTTGATGTCCGCGCGCTGTATCTGTATGGAGAACTTGGTCACGTCCTCCAGCACGGGCAGCTTGAAATGGACGCCTTCGTCGTAAGAATCGATTATTTTCCCCAGGCGGGTCTTTACCGTCACCTCGCCGGGCCTGACTATGTAATAAGCCGAGAATACGAACATAAGGACAGCCGCCCCTATCACGCCGGCCAGCACCTTGCCGATCAGAGCCTTTTCCATTCCGCCTCCCTGGCGCTCTTTGAACGCCTTGAGCTGATCCTGCAGCTCTTCGAAAAAATCCTTTTCCATATTCGGCAAGTATACCTTAAAAAGACGGCGCGCCGACACCCCCGCGCAAAATCCCCCCCGCACACGGCAAGAAAAAAAGCCGCCCCCCCGCTTCCGGAGGGGCGGCCTTGCGGCTTTTAAAGACCCTTAGCTCCGCATCGTGAAGACCTTGTCCAGCGCGGAGCGTATGCCCTCGTGAACCGCGGCCACGTCTTCCTTGGACCACTTCGCCTTGTCCTCGCGCAGGAAGCTGGTCTTGTCCACGCGGTTGTCGAAGCGGCCTATCGGCAGGTGGAACACGCCGCCGTGCGCCTCTATCGCGATGGTGCCCGGCTTGTCGGAGTTCTTCTCCAGCCAGTCCATGTCGTCGCAGCCGTAGTCGCCCATCATGACGTCTATCGGCACGCCGTGGTGCAGTATGGAGCCCGGGTCGTTGGGGTCGGTGCGGGCGGCGTTCTTGCGGCGGCTCTCCTCCGGGGTGACCCAGACGTAAAGGATGACCGCGCGCTTGAGTATCTCGGGCGAGAGCTGCGCCAGCGAGTACTTGTAGCCGAACGGGGCCTCCAGCGGCATCGCAGAGCCGTGCGCGCCGCCGCGGGCGGCTTCCATCACTATCGTCTTCCCCTCGAAGGACTCCGGGTAGGCGGCGTGCTTCTCGTCGAGCAGCTTGCGGCACTCGGCCTCTATCTTGCCGGCGACCGCGTCCTTGGATTCCTTGTCCAGCCCGGCCAGGCGGTAATCGATGCCGGCCAGCTCCGCGGCCTTCTCGATGCGTTCCATGATGAAAAGACCCGCGGAGACGGGGTTGGAGACCTTCTTGGCCATCAGGTCGGCGTAATCCTCGTTTATGAGATGTATCAGCGTGCCCCAGTCATTGGGATTCTTGAAAGGCTTGTCTCCCGACTTG
>JAVVFK010000092.1:0-8210 GCA_032251015.1 Elusimicrobiales bacterium | reverse complement strand
GCAAGCACCCCGGCCCGGGTCCCCGCTTCCACAAGTGGGCGCTGGACATGAAGTTCAAGTGGATAGGCGTGGACTGCGGTTCCGCCGATCACCCGATGAACACCATCATCCGCAACTGGCACCCCAAGCTCTTCGCCGAGGCCGAGGCCAAGCTGCTGGCGAACTACGGGAAGAAATGGGACGAGATGTTCCCGCAGGAGACCTACTACCAGGTCATGCACCTCAAGCTCTTCCCCAAGAAGCTCGTCCACGCCGAGAACCTCGGCGGCGAGATCGACAAGCTCAACAACAAGCGCTGCTGGCTGGGCTTCTTCCCCCTCAACGGGCTCGAGATGGAGTCCGCCATGGGCCGCGTGGTGGCCTGGACCGCCTGAACCAAGGAGCGTTATGCCTATCGCGACGCAGTTCGAGTATGTTAAACCGACCGACCTGGACGAGGCCCTGCAGGCCCTGGCCATGTACAAGGACAAGGCCAGGCCGCTGGCCGGCGGCACGGACCTTATAGTCCACCTCAAAGAAGGCTTCGCGAAGCCAGAGGTGGTGGTGGACGTGAAGGGACTGAAAGAACTCTCAGGCCTTTCGCTCAAGAACGGCGTCCTGCGCGTCGGCGCGCTGGTCACCTTCGCGGAACTCCTCGAGTCCGCGGCCGTGAAGAAGAACTTCCCGGACCTCTGGGAGGCCGCCGGCACGGTGGCCTCCACCGGCGTGCGCAACCGCGCCACGCTGGCCGGCAATATCTGCTCGGCGGTGCCTTCGGCCGACTCGGCCCCGCCGCTGCTGGCCCACGACGCCGTGGTGCGCGTGCGCTCGCACGCCGGCGAGCGCCTGGTCTCCATACACGAATGGTTCACCGGCCCCAAGCGCACCGCGCTGGCGCCCGATGAACTGGTCGTATCGGTGGAGATGGCCGTGCCGGCGAAGAAGTTCGGCGCCTGCTACATGAAGCTCTCCCGCTACGACGGCGAGGACCTGGCCCAGGGCGGCGTGGAAGCGGCGGTCTTCACCGACCACAACTACCGCGTAGCCTTCTGCGCCCTCGGCCCGGTGCCGGCGCGCGCTCTGAAGACCGAAGCTTACCTGAAGGGAAAGAAAGTGACGGAGCAGACCGTAAAGCATGCCGGCGAGATCCTGGCCGGCGAGATCTCCCCCATCACCGACATACGCTCCTCGAAGGAGTACCGCACCCACATGGCGCGCATCATGCTGGGACGCGCGCTGGAGACTGCGGTCTCGCGCCTCTCGGGCCGCGGCCCGAAGTACGGCGAAGGTAATATCTGCTGAGGTCCTTATGAAAAAACACCCGATAAGCTTCAAACTCAACGGCGAGCGGGTCTCCATAGAGGTGGAGCCCAGCGACGTGCTCATCGACGTGCTGCGCGAGCGCCTGGGCATAAAGAGCCCCAAGGTCGGCTGCGACCGCGGCGACTGCGGCACCTGCACCGTCATCATGGACGGACGCACCATGCGTTCCTGCCTGGCCCTGGCCGTGGAGGCCGACGGCGCCGAGCTCGTCACGCTCGAGGGTGCCAATACCAGCCGCAAGTGGACGCGGAAGCTCCAGGAGAAATTTCACCAGAAGAACGCCTTCCAGTGCGGCTTCTGCGCCCCGGGCATCATCCTCTCGGCCACCGAGCTGCTGGAAAAGAACCCGAAGGCCGGCAAGCACGAGATCAAGGAAGCCATAGCCGGCAATCTCTGCCGCTGCACGGGCTACGAGCCCATAGTGGAAGCCATTGAAGAAACGGTAAAAGGGAAATAATCTCATGGATAAGGCCTCGGCGAAACAATTGGAACTGCTCAGGGGAAAGACCCCCGAGCAGCGTTTCGCCATGATGTCCGACCTTATGGACGCGCAGTTCGAGTCCATGCGCGCCGGCATAAAATACTATAACCCCGCCGCTACCGAGGCGGAACTCGATGAACTGGTCAAGGAAAGGTTACGCAAAAGCTATTCGCTGAGACACTGAGCTGGATTACCGCCAAGCTGGAAAGGTCGGGTCTGCCTTACATGGTGACCGGCGGTTCTGCCGTGGCATTCTGGGGTGAGGTTCGTACTACGGCGGATATCGATGTTGTAGTGCAGATAGCCCCCTCTGATATTCAGAGCCTCGTTTCCTCTCTCAAGGACGAGGCGTATATCGATGAGGAGGATGTGCGCGAAGCCGTATCCAGAAAACGCATGTTTAACGCGATTTTTAACTCCACGTCGTTCAAGGTGGATTTTGCCGTCCTGGACACCGGGGACCGCTATGAGCAGGAAAAATTTTCCCGTCGCCGAAAAATGGCGCTTGCCGGCGGCCCGGTCTGGGTGATAGCCCCGGAGGACCTCGTCCTCTCCAAGCTCCGCTGGATGAAGTCGGCGGGCGGCTCCGAGCGACAGCTGCGCGACTGCCGGGGTATAATCGCGCTGAACGGCGACAAACTCGACCTGGACTATATGCTCAAATGGGCAGCGGCGCTGGGCCTGCGGGAAGAATTCGAATTACTGTCGCCGAAGGGACTATGAATTACATGGAAGACATTGTCGAAACCGCGAAAGGAAAATGATGCGAGTGGGAATGTTCACATTTTTATTTTATGCGCTGATGGGGTGGGGTTTGCCGTCCACGTGCCATGCGCATGAAATCGTTTCCTTTGAGTCAGTCTATCGCAACTATCAAGATTACTTGCAGGATTTTGCGCTGGAGAAATTTTTGATAGATCCCATCGAGTATAAGATCACGGCTTCGGATGGTGATGCGGCCTGGTATGAACCGGTCCCCCTCTCTACCCAGCCACCCCTTACATACCAGTTTCTTCCCAGTACCACCGGTGTTAAAAGGAAAGTAAGGGTTTCGATGCGTTCCGGTTCAGCATATCAGCATGCATGGATTTCCTGTTTGAACTATTCGTACAGCCATGAAAAGGCCGGACATTTGCACGGAGGCCCGGGGCTGCTCGGACCTCTGCCCCCGCCACTTGATCTACAGACCGATATCCCCGGTTTCGACGAAGACGGGTCGCTTTGTGTCGATATGACTCAGGATACGGAACTCAACTGGACGCTCACCCTCCCGGAGTTTTCCGCGGAAATAAATTTCCTTATGATCTCAAGCGGCGATATCATGAGCTATAAGCGTTTCCGTATCTATTCGAAAGTTCCGGATCTGATGCCCCTGCCCGATTCCGACCTGTACTCGTCTACCGGTGCTACAAAGGCTCACCCTTTCAATTATTACGCCAGGCAGGACGTCATTGATAAGCTCAAGCTCATTGCCAAAGAATATCACGATGAGTTCCCCCTTTCTCCCGTGCTTGTTTTTAATGATATGAGTCTGCCCTGGGGAGGGCTATTCGATATAGGTGAAGAAGTGCTGTGTCCTGAGGGCCTTCCGTGCCAGTTCTGGCAAACTCCGCACAAGTCTCATCGGGATGGTTATAATGTGGATCTCAGGACAAGAGAACTTGAGGATGACCAATTAAAGAGGATCCGGGCAATAGCCGAAAGCCATGGCGCCACGGTGCTAAATGAAGGGACTCATTTTCATTTGAATTTCAGAAGTAAAAATTCCAAGGATTACGAAGAGTATAATGTCTGCTATTAAATCGTGCATTGTGTTCTTCGCTACGGGTATAATGTTGTTTTCTTACGCCCCACTGGCGGTTGCCGGAGAGGCGCTTCAGAAAAACCCTTATCCGGATAAAGGGAGCCGGATAGAATTTTCAACCCATACCGTGTTTCTGTCTCCGAAGATGCATGAGGCTGTCCATGCCTACTCTAAGAATTTTGAATTGCGTCCCGCCGCTTACTATCCGGAAGAGATCAGGCGCTATTATCCTTACACGACATATCAATCCCCTACCGCCGTATTTGGCGATTTTAACGGGGATCGGATGACGGATTCCGTTTTGATCGGCGATGACGGCGCCTTTTCGATGACACTCATGCTGCTTTCCAGTTATGATCCCAAAAGCGGCGGCCTTTCGTATGCTGTCAAGGTGTTTTCCAGGATCCCGTTATCCGAAGCGGAGTCCAAGCGGATCGGTACATGGTCCTATCTGCAATTGCGCAAAAAAGGCCGTTTCCAGGTCCCGAACGACGAGTCGGAACTGGAGGAAGTCGAGTTGCAGAACGACGGTTTTGAAGTGATAATATGGGAGAAAGCCGCTATTGTCTATTACCTCGATGAGAACGGCGATCTTAAAAAGATAGTTTCGGCAGACTGAGCGCAAGGGGGACGGGGACATGGTATACGTGATAACGATGAAGATGAAGGAAGGCAAGACTTTCGAGCCGGGTGTGGTGCAGCGCCACGTGGAGCACCTGCGGTCGCTCGACGACAATGGCCGGCTGGTGGTCTGCGGGCCGTTCAAGGACGGCAAGGGCGGCATGGTGGTGCTGCGCGCCCAGTCGCAGGAGGAAGCTGAGGGCATGGCGAAGCAGGACCCCTTCATCGCCGAGGGCTTCGAGGACTACGAAGTGCGCGAACTCATCGCCGCCAACCGCAACAATAATTATCTTCTGGACAGCAAGCAGGCTTAAACGAGGCGAAATATGGATATGGACAAGATAATCTCAAAACCGAAGAAGGGCGTTAAGGCGAAGGTTAGCACGCAGGACGACGGCCTGCGGGTCGTCGGCAAGAGCGTCCAGCGCATAGACGGCTGGGAGAAGATACGCGGCGCCGCGAAGTATACCGACGACCTGGAGTTCGGCCCCGGCCTGCTCTACGCCGCCCTCGTCGAGAGCCCCCACGCCCACGCCCGCATCAAGTCCATCGACACCGCCGCCGCCGAGAAACTGCGCGGCGTAGTGAAGGTCGTCACCGGCCGCAACTTCGTCCACAAGTTCGGCCTCTACATGAACGACCGCTACATCTTCGCCAACGACGTGGTCCGCTTCGTCGGCGAGCAGGTCGCCGCCGTAGTGGCCACCGACGCCAAGACCGCCCTGCGCGGCGCCGCGCTGGTAAAGGTCGTATACGAGGAACTGCCGGCCGTCATGGACCCGGTCAAAGCCCTAGAGAAGGATTCCCCCCTCGTCCACCCGGACCTCAAGAACTACCCCCATGTCCCGTGGTTCTTCCCCAAGCCCGGCACCAATATCGCCCACTGGCGCAAGATACGCAAGGGCGATCTGGCCAAGGGATTCAAGGACGCGGACCTGGTGATGGAAGACACCTACACCGTGCCGCGCTACGCCCATTGCGCTATAGAGAACCACTCGGCCATCGGCCTCTACGACGCCTCCGGCCGCCTGACGATGTGGACCTCCTCGCAGTCCCCGTTCACCCAGCGCCACGTCTTCGCCGAGACGCTCAAGTCCTTCGGAATAGCGCATAAGGACGTGCGCGTCGTCAGCACCTATATCGGCGGCGGCTTCGGCGGCAAGGCCGGCGTCACGATGGAGATAATCGCGGCCGCCCTGGCCATAGCCGTGCCCGGCCGCCCGGTCAAGCTGCTCTGGGGCCGCGCGCAGGAGTTCTACAATACCTATCAGCGCCTCGGCGTCACCGCGAAGATAAAGATGGGCGCGACGAAGGCCGGAAAGATAACCGCGCTCGATTTCAAACTGCACTGGGACTCGGGCGCCTACGTCGAATACGGCGCCAACGTGGTCAACGCCGCCGGCCTCTCGGCCAGCGGCCCCTACCGCGTGGACAATCTCAGCGTGGACTCGATGTGCACCTACACCAACCTCCCCCCCTGCGGCGCCTACCGCGGCTTCGGCTATTCCGAGTTCCTCTTCGGCCTGGAGTCGCATATCACGCGCATGGCGGAGAAGCTGGGCATAGACCCGGTCGAGTTCCGCAAGCGCAACGCCATCAAAGAGGGCGAGACCCTGCCTTACGGCGCGCACATGAACCCCACCGGCATACAGGACGCCATAGCGAAGGTCGAGAAAGAGATAAAGTGGGGTGTGAAAGAGAAGTCGAAGGACCCGCGCAAGGCAATAGGCAAGTCCGTCGTCTGCTTCTGGAAATCCCCCGCCATGCCGCCCAACGCCAGTTCCAGCGCCTTCCTCAAATTCAACGAGGACGGCAGCGTGAACATACTGGTCTCGGGCATGGACATGGGCCAGGGCCTGCTGACCGTGATGGCGCAGGTCGCCGGCGAGGTGCTGGCGCTGCCCGTCACCCGGATACGCGTCGAGACGCCCGACACGGACCGCAATCCCTACGAGTGGCAGACCGTCGGCTCGCACGTGACCTGGGGCTGCGGCAACGCGGTCAAGCGCGCGGCGATGGAAGCCCGCGAGCGGATCTTCGACCTGGTGCAGCGGGTGCACTGCCTCGACCGCAGCACGCTCTACCTCGAGGACGAATGCGTGCGCTGCCGCACCAAGCCGGACTTCCGCCTGCCGTACAGGGACTTCGTCATAAACGGCATACAGGCCGACGATCACACCTTCAAAGGCGGCCCTATAATGGGCTCGGGCGTCTTCATGCCCGAGTTCGCCTCGGCCATCAGCGATCCCGAGACCGGCCAGGGCGGTCATCCCAACGTCCATTACACCACCGGCGCCGCCGGCGTGATACTGGAAGTGGACCGCGAGACGGGCAAGATGAGGATAAAGAAAGTGGCGCTGGCCGTGGACTGCGGCAAGGCCATCAACCCGGACCTGGTCAAGGGCCAGATCGTCGGCGGCCTCCTTCAGGGTTTCGCCACGGTCCTCTACGAGGATATGCGCTACACCGACAAGGGCCGGCTGCTCAATCCCAACTTCTCCGATTACAAGATCCCGACGGCCAAGGACATGCCGGACGAGGTTGTGCCGATAATAATTGAGGTTCCCCAGCCCGACGGGCCTTACGGCGCGCGCGGCGTGGGCGAGCATACGATGATCCCCTGCGCGCCGCTCATCGCCAACGCGGTGTCGGACGCGCTTGAAGTGCGAATAAAGTCGATGCCCGTCACCAAGGAAAAGGTCGCGCTGGCCGCGGCCGGAGGCAAAAATAAATGAAACTCGCCCTGTGCCAGTACGACATCGCGTGGGAAGATAAGGCCGCGAACAAGAAGAAGATAGCGGAGCTGCTGGAGAACCATCCGCGCAAGTCGGAGATAGACTGGATAATATTCTCCGAGATGACGCTCTCCGGGTTCACCATGAACACTGCCGCCGCCGAACTGGACGACTCCGACCGGCAGTTCTTCACGGACCTCGCGCAGCGCAACAATATCAATATCTCCTACGGCGGCGTCGAGGGCGGCTATAACAAGCTCATAACCCTCAACCGCCACGGCGACCGGGTAAACGAATATTCCAAGATACATCTCTACGCCTTCGGCGGCGAGGACAAGCATTACAAGGCCGGGACACGGCAGGAGATATTCGAACTCGAAGGCCTGCGCGTAATGCCCGCCGTCTGCTTCGACCTGCGCTTCCCCTACCTGTTCTGGAACAGGGCCAAGGACGTGGACGTCTATATAGCCATAGCCGCCTGGCCGGCCCGCCGCGCCGAGCACTGGATGACGCTGCTGCGCGCGCGCGCCGTGGAGAACCAGGCCTACTGCGCCGGCGTGGACCGGATAGGCATGGAGGGCAAGCTGGAGTATTCCGGCAATTCCATGTGCTTCGACCCGCTGGGCAAGGTCGTCGTGGATTCCGGCACGGCCGAAGGTATTTTTATTTCGGACGCGCACATCGACAAGGACCTGGTATCCAGGACCAGGGAGCGCTTCCCCTTCATCGGGGAACGCAAGGCCTTCCCCTGGCAGGAGGAAAAAAAGTAAATGCCGCCACGCATATCCGCTCCCGTGAAACTGCTCTCGTACGGCGATCTTATAGAGAAAGGCGAATACAAGCTCCATTACCGCTTCGAGCGCGCCGTCAACCTGCGCAAGGGCCAGTCCCTGCTGACCATACTGCCGGCGGGCCGGGCTGCCGGACCTTTCAACATAGTGCTCGAGGAACTGCCGGAAAAGATCTCAAAAGTCTCTTTCGATGGCAAAGTCCTTCGCATGAACGCGGATAAAGTCGCGCTGGCCGGGAGCGCGAAATACGATTCCCGCCTCGCCGTGGCGAAGATCCCGGCCTCCAGGCTCACCGCCAACCTGCAGCATCTGCGCAGGCTCATCTGCGCCTCGGCCCCGCCCAAGAGCGCCGTCTTCCTTCTCGACGCCGCCAGGGAGAGCCGTTTCAAGAGCGGTTTCGAACGCCGCTTCGTGTCGCGCATGAAGGAGGCCGCCGTCAGCCTGGCCATGGGCGCCTACGAGGCGGGAGCGGGCGG
>JAVVFK010000091.1:0-8246 GCA_032251015.1 Elusimicrobiales bacterium | reverse complement strand
GCCGGGGGAGACGGCGTGACAGCCCGGCGAGAGCCGAGGACCGACGCGCTATGCGCGCGAGTCCGTACCCCGCGGGCTGTCGCGCCGGCATGCCCCCGGAATAATTGTTAGATTGCGAGCGCTGAGCCGGTGAAGGCCCGGTGAGGGAGCCTGTAACGGCTGTTTTTTTTTCGGAGCGAGGCGCAAAATGATAGAATTTCAGCGGGAAAAGGGAGACGAACGATGAAAAAACCTCTTTGGCTGGTCACCGGCGGCGCCGGGTTCATAGGTTCCAATATAGTGGAAGAGCTGGTGCGCAGGGGCCGGCGCGTGCGGGTCTTCGACAATTTTTCTACGGGCAGCATGGAGAACCTCGCCCCGTTCAAGGGCAAATTCGAGCTGGTGCGCGGCGACCTGCGCCGCCCGGCCGACCTGGATAAGGCCATGAAGGGAGTCACCTACGTCCTGCACCAGGCCGCCCTGCGCTCGGTGCCCAAATCCGTGGACAAGCCGACCGACGCCCACGAGAACAACGCCACCGGCACCCTCAACGCCCTGATGGCCGCCAAAAAAGCGGGCGTTAAGCGCTTCGTTTACGCCGGCACCAGCTCGGCCTACGGCGAGTGCAAGGTCTTCCCGCAGAAGGAAGACCTCCCGTCCGCGCCGGTCTCGCCCTACGCCGTTTCAAAGCTCGCCGGCGAGCATTACTGCCGCGTCTTCGCGCGCACCTACGGGCTGGAGACCGTCACGCTGCGCTACTTCAACGTCTTCGGCCCCCGCCAGAACCCCGAGTCCATGTACTCGGCGGTTATCCCGCGCTTCATGGAGCTGGCGGTGCAGGGCAAGCCGCTGGAAGTTCACTGGGACGGCAGGCAGTCCAGGGATTTCACCTATATAGCAAACGTCGTGGACGGCAACATAAAGGCCGCGCTAGCCCCGTCTTCGGTCTCCGGGCTCACCATCAACGTGGCCACCGGCACCAATATCTCCCTGCTCGACATCGTACGACAGCTCGAGCGGATACTCGGGCGGAAACTGCCGCGCGTGCATTCGCCGATGCGCAAGGGCGACGTGCGCAAGACCTATTCCGACATCTCCCTGGCCCGCAAGGCCCTGCGCTACAAGCCGCTGGTGGACTTCCCGCGGGGGCTGGAACTGACCTGGGATTATTTCAAGGGCAGGTTCGGCGCGCCGGAATGCGCCTGCGTCAACTGTACCTGCGGCAAGGGGGGGGAATGATACTGCACATGGCGCCGTCGCACGGCTGGATAGAGGTGGTCTGCGGCAGCATGTTCTCCGGCAAGACACAGGAGCTGATACGCCGGCTCAAGCTGGCCACCATAGCGCGGCAGAAAGTACAGGTGTTCAACTCCAATCTCGACGTACGCTACGCCAAGCAGCATATCGTTTCCCACGACAAGTCGATGCTCGCCTGCAGGGCGGTAAAGAATTCGAAGGACATTCTCAAGGCCGTGGACAAGGACACGCAGGTGGTCGGCGTGGACGAGGTCCACTTCTTCGATCCCGATATAGTAGGCGTCTGCCAGAAGCTGGCCGACTCCGGCCGCCGCGTGATAGCGGCCGGCCTGGACCAGGACTACCGCGGCGAACCCTTCATGAACATGGCGCGGCTGATGGCGGTGTCCGAGTTCGTGACCAAGAACCTGGCGATCTGCATGGTCTGCGGCTCGCCGGCGCATTTCAGCCAGCGGCTCAGCGAGAGCGGCCGCCGCATAGAAGTGGGCGCGGCCGACAAGTACGAGGCCCGCTGCCGCAAGTGCTTCACTCCGGAAAAATAACACGGACAGCGGGAGATAAAAAGAAAAGAGCCGCGGAAGCGGCTCTTTTTTTGCGCCATAATTCCGTCTATTTTCCGAAGAGGCCGCGCAGGAAGGCCTGGGCGGAGACGTAGAAATTGCAGAGCCAGCCCTCGGGGGCCTGGTCGCGGCGCGGCCTGACGTATTTCTGTTTCCGGAGCACCTGGCCCACCTCGCCGTCGAACAGGGCGAAGAATTCGTCGCCCAGCCTGCGCCGCCGCTCGGAGAGCAGGCTCGGTGAAGGCAGCCCGTCCTTTACGAAAGAGTCGTAGCCGCAGAAGGCCTGCAGGTAGGGGCTCTCGCGCAGTTCGGCCACGGCGTCCTCGTCGCTTATGTTCCTGAGCTGCTTGATTATGAAGAGGCCGCAGACCAGGCGCGCGTCCATCGCCGGGCGGCCCGTCTCGGAGAAATAGGCCCCGTAGGCTTCGGCGAGGCGGTCCCAGGGTATCAGGCCGGAGAGTTTGAGCCAGCGGTTCTCAGCGTCGAGTTCCATGCCCAGGTGGAAGAACTCGGGGAAAAGTTTAGGGGTGCTTTCGTTGTTGATATACATAAAAGCTCAGGGGCTCCAGCTGGGAGTGAAGGAGTTGCCCGGCATCCCGGTCAGGGGATGCGGGGCGCTGCCGTCGGCGTCCATTACGAATATCTCGCGCTTCCCGCGGCGGGTGGTGGTGAAGGAGATGAAGCGCCCGTCGGGCGACCAGGACGGGTCCTCGTTGTCGCCGGCCGCGCTGGTCAGGCGGCGCAGCTGGCTGCCCGTCGGGTCCACCAGGAAGATGTTCATCCGCTCCCTGCGGCTCTCGCGGCCGGCGAAGACCAGCCATTCCCCGGTGGGGGACCATGAAGGCGAGTCGCACCAGAGCATTTTGGTCAGGCGGCGCGTCTTGCCGGTGGCCAGTTCCAGCACGTAGACCTGCGGGTTGCCGGCGCGGTCGGAGATGAAGGTGACCTCCTTGCCGTCGGGGGAGAAGGAGGCCGAGGAACTGACGCCGAAGCGTTTGAGCAGCTTGGTGAGCTCCTTGGTCCCGAGGTCCAGGGCGTATATGCTCGGGTCTCCGCCGCGCGAGAGGGTCATGACCATCGCCCCGCCGTCGGGCGAGGAACCTCCGGGGATATTGAGGCCCTGGAACGTGGTGAACGGCTTTATTTTGCCGGCCCTCAGGTCTATCTCGAACATGTCGGGGTTGCCGTACTTCCAGGTGGTGTAATAGATCTTAGAGCCGTCCCGCGACCAGCGCGGCAGCAGCGAGATGCTGTTGTGCGAGGTCAGGCGCGTCAGGTTGCCGCCGTCGTAGTCGGCGATGTAGATCTCTTTTTTGCCGGTGGAATCGTTGGAGAAGGCTATCTTGGAGTGGGCTATACCGCGGCGGCCGGTGAGCCTGAGTATTATCTCGTCCGCGAAAAGATGGGCCGCGCGGCGCAGGCCGCGGTGTTCTCCCTGGTAGAACTTCTCCGTCAGTATCTCGCCGGACTTAAGGTCGCGCAGCCTGCCCCTGAAGGTCCAGACCTTGCCGTGGTCGCCGGCCGTCGCCGTCACCAGGTGGTCTCCCAGCGTCTTCCAGAACTTGAGGGATTTCTTGTCCTCCTTCAGGTTGAAGGGGCTCATCGGGTCTTCGGCGACGGCGAAATAACGGGAGTAGAGGAGGTCGGCGCGGACCACCTCGCGGAACCCGGAGGCCAGCGCTATGTCCGCCGGTTTCTCCATGTCCTCGGGCAGGAACTGCGCCATGACCAGGGGCGCCCGCGGCGGTTCGGGGGCTCCTCCTACGCCTATGTAGATCTCGGTTTCGGCCGCGGCCGGGATGGCGAAAAGCAGGCCCAGGACCGCGGCGCGGAAGAGTGAAGAAGGGAATGTTATACGGGGCATGTTCTTATCGGCGGAAGCGGCCCGCCTGCCCCGGCCTATTTCCCGGCCGGGGATTTGGCCGCGGGTCTGGCTGCCGGCTTGGCCGCGGGCTTGAGTTTGGCGAGCTGTTTTTTAGCCGTCTTCGCCTCGGGCGACTTGGGGAAATCCCTGATGACGGATTCCAGGAAGCTTATGGCCTCCGCCTTCTTGTCCTGCGGGAACTTCAGCAGCGACTGGGCGTAGCGCAGGCGCGCGGACGGAGCCTTGCCGGAGGACGGGTACTTGTCCAGCAGCGTGGCGTAGGCCAGCGCCGCGTCCTGCCAGCCGCCCCTGTTGAAGTGTGACTCGCCCAGGTAGAACAGGGCCGCTTCCGCCAGTTCGCCGGCCGGGTAGCGCGAGACGTAGGATTTGAAGCCGGCGGCGGCGTTGTCGTAGTTCTTCGCCGAGAAAGCCGCGTAAGAATCGTTGTAGAGCTTGGACGGCAGCAGAGCGCTTTCCACCTGCTCCTGCTGCTTCTGTATGGTCTTGCCGATGGCGTTGACGCGCTTGTCCAGCCCGGTCTCCATTTGGTCCAGGCGGCCGGAGAGGCGGTCCATCTGCGTCGAGACTCCCTTTACGTTCTCGGAGAAGACGTTGAGGTCCCTGGAGAGACCGTCTATCTTCACCGCCAGGTCGGCCTGGTTCTTCTGCATCGAGGACAGGTTCATGTTCAGGTCGTCCATCTGGCTCTGCATCTGCAGCATGTCGCGCTGCGTGGCGATGCAGCCCTGCAGCAGCAGGGCGGCGGCGAAGGCGGGCAGTCCGGCGAGCCTCATCTCAGCGGGTCCTTACTTTGGTCTCGGCCCGGCGGTTGGCCGACCAGCACTGCTCGGTCTCCTCGGGGCAGGCGGGCTGCTCTTCGCCGTAGGAGATGGTGCCTATCGAACTCTCCGGCACGCCCAGCATCACGTAGTAGTCGCGCACTTCCTTGGCGCGTTTCTGGCCGAGTGCCAGGTTGTACTCCACGGTGCCGCGGTTGTCGCAGTGGCCCTCCACCACGACCATCCACTCCTTGCGGGCCTTGATCAGTTCCGCGTTCTCCTTGAGGATGTCGCGGGAGGCCTCGGAGAGCCCGTATCGGTCGAACTCGAAAGTGACGGTTTTGAGCCCGGAGCGCGCCGCGAACTCGGGACCGCGGATGTCGCCCTCGGTGGTGAGCTCGTCGCCGGTGCTGTCGGTGACGTCGATGGAGGGCATGGTGGCGGTATCGCTGACGAACTCCGGGTTCTCGGAGGCGCCGCTCTTGACCTTCTTGCCGGCGCAGGACGATAGGGCGCCCAGGAAAGTGAAGGCCAGAATTATCGCTGAAAGTCTCCTGATGGTCATTAAACTTCTCCTTGCTCGTTTTTATGCGCGGGCGCATGGAAAAACGCGCTCCGCGAAGTCCATTATATAGATAAATACAGTCCCGTGGCAAATAGCAGGCCGAAAACGGTCACCTGGCCGGCCGTCGCCGGGACCAGTTCGGAGAAGCGCCCGGCGCGCGCCAGGCCGGTAAGCCTGACCGCAAGCGGCAGCGATAGGAGGGGGAGGAGGAATGCCCATTTCATGCCGTAGAGGGCGGCGATGAGGAAAGGGGACAGGACGAGCGCACGGTAGACTTTCAGGGACGCCGCTGGACCGGCCCGCATGGCCAGGGTACTTATCCCGGCGCCGCGGTCTTCCGCGGCGTCGCGCATATTGTTGGCGTGCAGTATGGCCACTATCAGAAGGCCGGCCGGTACGGAGAGCATGAACGGCCAGGCTTCCAGGCGTCCGGTCTGGATCAGCGCCGCGCCGCCGGTTATGAGGGGGCCGAAGGCCAGGAAGATGCCGATCTCGCCGAGGGCCCGGTACTTGTAGGCGGCGCCGTCGGCGGTGTAGAACCAGGCCAGCGCGAAGCCGGCCGCGCCCAGGACCATCAGTTCCGGTACCGAACGGCTCCAGGCCAGCCAGAGCCCGATGAGCCCCGCCGCGGCGAACATCGCGAGCGCGATGCGGGGCGCCGCGCGGCCGGCGACGAGGCCGTCCAGTATGCCGCGGTCGTCGGCGGTCTCCGCCCTGTCGACGCCGTTGCGCCAGTCGTAATAAGTGTTGGCCAGGTTGGCGGCGGAATGGGTGAGCAGGGCGGCGGCGAAGGTGAGCCAGAACGCGGGCCAGGAAACGTCCGTCCCGCGCGAAGCGGCGACGGTGCCGATGACGACCGGGACCAGCGAGGCGGGCCAGGAGTAGGCCCGGAATACTATGAAGGTCCTCTTCAGAGCGGAGGGGGCGGCGTTGTCAGGCATTGCGGTGAACGAGGGTGAGCAGGAAGTTCTTCAGGGCGGGCGCGGCGTCGCTGACCGGCAGGCTGTCTATGAGAGGGAAGGCCTCCGTTATCATGCCCGCGGCTTTTTCGCGCGCGGCCGCGGTGAAACCGCGCTCGCGCAGCAGCGAGGCCAGGCGCAGCGCCGGTTCCAGGTCCCCGGGCGGGGCCGAGGCGAGGGCGTCGAGGAGGGCCGAGACCTCGCCCGACACCGCTCCGTCCTCCAGTGCCAGTATGACGGGCAGAGTGGCCTTGCCTTCGGAAATGTCCTTGAGCGAATCCTTGCCCGAGAACGAAGGGTCCGCCTCGAAGTCCAGCACGTCGTCGGCCACCTGGAAGGCCGAGCCGGCCAGCGAGCCGATGCGCGCGCAGGTCTCTATCAGCGCCGGGGGCCCCGCGCGGCCGCAGGTCTCGACCGCGGTCCAGCGGAACAGCTCTCCGGTCTTGAGGGCTATCATTTCGAAGAACTCGTCCCGGGCGACGCGGCGGTGGCGCGCGTGTTCCTCGAGCAGGGCGCCTTGCACCATCTTCCGGACCGTCTCCACCAGCGACCTGGCGGAGGCCGGGGAAACTTTCCAGGCCTCCTCGAAAGCCAGGGAGACTACAAGGTCGCCCATCAGGATCGAGGCGTTAAGTCCGAGACGTTCGTTGAGCGTGGGGCGCCCGCGGCGCAGCGCCGAAAGATCGACGCAGTCGTCGTGCAGGAGCGAGGCCGTGTGCGCAAGTTCGGCGCAGACCGCCACGCGTTCGGCGCCCCGCCTGCCGCCGCCCAGGGCGTCGGAGAGCAGCAGGGCGAAGCGGCTGCGCGAGGCTTTGCCCAGGCCGTCCAAGGGCGGCCGGCCCTCGCCGTAAAGGCGCGGGTCTATGCCCGCCGCCACGCGCGAGATGTCCGCCTCTATCCTTGCTATCGATCCGGCCGTGCCGGCTTCCGTGCTTTCCATTGGAGGTGAAATTTTACCAAATATCCCGGGGGAGGATTTTATATACTTGGCAGGTAAATGGGTCCTTCCGAAAAGGCTTTTTCCCCGGCCGGTATCGGGGCTGAAAAACGAGCGGTACGCGCGGCTATCCTGCGCGCGCGGTCGGCGTGGATCGCGTCGCGCGGCGCCGCCGCGCTGGCGCGCGTTCTCGCCCCGGCAGCTTTTTATTTTTCGGCCGCGGCCCTGGCCGACAGGATCTTTTTTCTCGACGAGAGGCTGAGGCTGGCCGGACTGGCCGCCGTCCTCGGCTGGGCGCTGTGGCGGACCTGGACCCGGTTCCTGCGACCCCTGGCCGGGCTCGGCCGGGCCGGGCTCGCCGCCGAAATAGCGGAGGCCTCCCCGGCGCTTCGGCTGCACATAGGCCCCGCCGCCGACCTGACCGCGCGGGGAGCGGGAGAGCCCGATGTTTTCGGCGCCGCCCACATAAGGCAGACGGCGGAGCTGCTGCGCCTCCATAGCCCGGTACTGCCGTCCACGGACCTGCGGAAGCGCTTGCCGGCCGCGGCGTTGGCCGCGGCCGCGCTGCTGCTTTCCGCGGTCTTCAACCCCGCCTCCCTGGCGCGGGTGGCGCTGCCCTCCGCCGCCGAGCCCCTGGAGAATTCACTGCGCGTCAGCCCGGGCGACGCCGCGGCGCGCGAAGGGGAGCCTGTGACGATCGAAGCGTCCTGGGTCAACGGTTCGCCCGGAAAACCTTCGCTGTCGATGCGGCGCCCCGGGGGGGACTGGCAGCGCCGGGAATGGACGGAATGCGCCGGCGCCGCCTGCCGCAGGGCGGCGGAAGTCGGCCGCGGGGGGCTGGAGTACCGTCTCCGGTTCCGGGGGCGAAGGACCAGGACCTACAGGCTCGGCTTCGTTCCCAGGCCGGGGTTCACCGCGCTATCCTGCGAATTCTTTCCGCCTCCCTACTCCGGCCTTCCGTCCTCTTCTCCCGGTTATTGCCCGGCCTCGGCGGAACTGACCCGCGGCGGGTGGATCAGGCTGGAGGCCGTCCCGTCCTATGTCCCCGCCGGCATAGCCCTGTCGGGACCGGGCGGAGGAAGGATTTTTTTCTCCGCCCTGCCGGGCGGCAAATGGGAACTTATCCTGCGCCCTTCCGTTCCCGGACCCTACGAAGCCGCGTTTTCGGATAAGGACGGCGGCAGGAGCCGCGTGGGGGAGATAATGAGCCTGGACCTTAAGGAGGACCAGGCGCCTTCGGTCGGCCTGCCCGGCGCGGCCGGCGGCTACGGGGGCGGCTCGGCCGCCCTGCTCTACGAGGCCGCCGACGACATCGGTCTTGCGGAGATAGTAGTGGAAAGGCGGGT
>JAVVFK010000090.1:0-8511 GCA_032251015.1 Elusimicrobiales bacterium | reverse complement strand
AACTGCTCTCGTCCAGGGATTTCGTGCTGATGGAAGGCGGCCTGCCGGGCAGCCCAGAGATCGTGCGCGCCAGGCTGGCGTCGCTGCGGCCGCTGTCCATAGCCGGGGGGGAGAGGACCGGGACCCTGCGCGACTCCGGGGCGGAAAGGCTGGTGGCCGAGGCCTACAGGCGTCTCGGTTTCGACTCGCTCGAGCGGGAGCTGGCCGGGCGCGCCGGCGACGAGGCCTACGACGCCGTCCTGCTCAAGGCCAGGCATAACGTGGGCGAATACTGCGGTATGTACCAGGTCTCGCCTTCGCCGGAGGACACGCTTCCCGCTTTCTCCCTCTCCAGGATAGACGCCGTCCTCGGCGCCTGCTACAGGCTGCTCTCGCGGCTGCGCATGATAGGGGACACCATGCGGCATGGTGTCCCCAAAACCAAAGGTTCTTGAAGGGGGGGGCGTCAGGGCTTGCGGGGGAAAAGCGGCGGGACTTTCTGCGGCTCCACGCCGCCGGTCTCCGCGTCGCCTATGCTCATCAGCATCTGCATGCGCGCGGAAGTGTCGGGCAGGAAGGGGTAGACCCAGCCCGCGATAAGCCGCAGACACCAGACCATGTCGTTGAGGAAAGACTTCAGCGCGGCCGGGTCCCTCCCGGCCAGTTCGCCCGGTTCCAGGGAATCCAGCCCCCGGTTAAGTTCTCCGACGGCGTCCCATATGCGGTCCAGCGCCGGACCGAAACGGAGTCCTTCGATGTCCGCCGCTATTCCCGCGTCCAGCGAGCGCAGCCGCGCGAACGTCCTGGCGCTCCCGTCCTCCGGCTTTTGCGGCAGCCTGCTGTCGAGATATCTGCCGGCCAGACCGGTCACGCGGGAGAAGAGGTCCCCCAGGTCGTCGGCCAGGTCCGAATCGTAGCGCCGCCCGAGGGATCCCGTAGAGAAATCGCCGTCCTGTCCGAACGGGACTTCGCGGAAGAGGAAATAGCGCAGAGCGTCCGCGCCGTACTTCTTTATCGCGTCGGCCGGGTTCACCGCGGCGTCCCCCGGCCCGCTCGTCCCGTCCCCCTCTATCGTCCAGCGGCCGTGCGCGTAGATCCTTTTGGGCAGCGGCAGGCCCAGCGACATCAGCATGGCCGGCCAGGTCACGGCGTGGAAGCGGAACGACTCTTTCCCGACCAGGTGCACGTCGGCCGGCCATACGGACCGGAACTCCTCCGTTTCCGCGCCCGCCTCCCAGCCGTCGCCGGTGATATAGCCGAGCAGCGCGTCGAACCAGTCGAGGACGGTATGCCCGGGATCGGAACGCACGGGGATGCCCCAGGCCGCCCCGGCGCGCGAGACCGGGACGTCCCTCAATCCAGCTTTGACCAGTTCGGCCATTCCGGCGGCCCGGTCCTTCGGGGCCAGGAAACCGGGGTTGGCGGCGTAATGGGCGAGCAGGGGTTGCCGGTACCTGGAAAGCCTGAAGAAATAGCTTTCCCCGCTGAACGGTTCCGTCCTTTTCCCGTGCGCCGGGCAGAGCCCGCCTTCCGCGAGGTCGGCCTCGTCGTAAAAGATCCCGCAGGAGGCGCAGAAGGTCCCGGAATAGGAGCCGGGATATATGTCGCCCGAGGCGAGCATGCGCTCTACGGCGTCCTGTACCCCGCGCTCGTGGTCCGGTCCGGTGGTGCGGACGAACCTGTCGTAATTGACGTTAAGCAGTTTCCAGGCCCGCTCGAAGTCGGCCGAGATCCCGTCGGCCCATTCTTTGGGCGAACTGCCGCGCTCGGCGGCCGTCCGCGCCGCGCCGGCCCCGTGTCCGGCGGTGCCGGTCTGGAAGAAGACTTCGGTCCCGCGCGCCCGCATATGGCGGGCCAGCACGTCGGCGGCCAGCGTGGTGTAGGCGTGCCCTATGTGCGGGCGGTGGTTTACGCGGTAGAGAGGGGTGGTGACGCAGAACTTCTTTTTCCGTTCAGGCATCGGCCCGTTCCAGGCTGCGCAGGCTGATGCCGGCCCTTGCGCATTCCATCACGGCCGTCTCAACGGTTATGGATGGACTGGCGTTGCGTCCCAGGCAGCGCTTGAGTTCGAAAAGCCTGTCGAGGAGCTTCGTCATCGAGGTCTTCTCCGGCCCTTCGGCCGAACGCCAGCGCGCGGCCGAGCGGGTGACGAGGATATTGAGTATGAGGCGGGCGGTCTCGCGGGCCGTCGCCAGTTCCCGGCCCAGCTTATCGGCCACGCGGAAGGGCGCCATCGGGTCGAGATGATTCAGGTCGGACAATTTCTCCAGCACCGCGCGCAGGTCCAGCGCGCGCTTGACCGAACCGAAGGAAAGCCCGGCCAGGTTGTCGGCCTCGCCCAGTTCCAGGCCCTCGCGTCCCAGCACCTCGGCGACCTCGCGCCTGGCCAGGCCGCGGAAATTGACGGTGTGGCAGCGCGAGAGGATCGTGGGCAGGAGCGAGGCCTTATTGGAGGCGATCAGTATGAATGTCGTGCCCGGAGGCGGTTCCTCGAGCATCTTGAGTATGGCGTTCTGCGCCTCCACTGTCATGGAGGAGGCGTCGTTTATCACGAAGACCTTCCAGGGCGAGAGTATCGGGCTGGCGTAGGCGCTTCGGGAAAGCTCGCGCACGGTGTCGATCTTGACGCTGCGCTGCTTCTCCTCGTCCTCGCCCAGCAGGTGCGCCTGCCAGGCCGCGTCCACCAGCCGGCAGTCGGGGTGGATGTTCTTGCCCAGCTGCAGGCAGGAGGGGCATTTGCCGCAGGCCTTGCCCGGCTCGCGGGGGGCGGGCTCCGCCGCGCCGAACAGGCCTCCCTCGTCGGCGGGTTCGCCCGTGCAGTTGAGGCCCGCCGCGAATTCCATGGCCGCCAGGCGCTTGCCCACGCCCTCCTGGCCGTAGAAGATCATGGCCGGCGGCACGCGGCCGGAGGCGGCCAGCGCTCTCAGCGCGGCCCGCTCCTTTTCATGTCCCAGTATTTCCTTGAACATCAGCGCGGGCCTTTTTTGCGGAGCAGGGCGTTCACGGCGGAGCGGACCTCCGCGTGCACGGCCTCTACCGGGGCGGCCGCGTTCACGCGTACGACGCCCCGGCCGGCCGCCAGTTCCTTGTACGCTTTGTTCACTTTCAGGCGGAAAGAGGCCGCCTGCAGTTCCATCCTGTCGTTGCCGCGGCACTCGCGCTGCTTGAAGACCTTGTCAGGCACGTCGAAGACTATGGTCAGGTCCGGCTTAAGCCCCATCGTGGCTATGCGGTTGAGGGTCTCCACGGTCCTGAGGTCCAGGCCGCGGCCGTAGCCCTGGTAGGCGGTCGTAGACATCGTGTAGCGGTCGGAAACTATTATTTCGCCGGCTTTGAGCGCCGGCAGTATGACCTTTAGCGTGTGCTTGGCGCGGGAGGTCTCGTAGAGGAACAGTTCGGTGAGAGGCTCTATCTCGCTCTTTGGGTCGAGCAGTATCGCGCGTATCTTCTCGGAGAGATAGGTGCCGCCGGGCTCGCGCGTAAGGCGTACCTTGCGGTCCATGCCGAGCAGCCAGTCCGTCAGCATGACGGCCTGGGTGGACTTGCCGGAACGGTCCGGTCCTTCCAGTACGATGAAAAGGCCTTTTGTCATAGGGCGGTACCCATATGATAGCAAAGCCCGGGGGAGGGGGGCTATAACGGCGCCCGGCGCGCGTGGGGTTCAGTCGAAGTGGCGGTCGCGGAAGGCGCGCAGGAAAGCCGCCGCGTTTATGCCCAGCCATTTGGTGGCGTAGCCGCCCTCCTGCACTATCACCGTCGGCAGGTCCAGGTCGGCGAACTCCCGCGCGATCTCCATGAAATCGGACGTTTCCAGGTCGAAGCCGCCGACCGGGTCGTGCTTGTAGGTGTCGAAGCCGACCGAGAGGACCAGCGACACCGGCCGGAACTTCCTGACTGCCGGCAGCACCTTGCGGCGCAGTACCCGGAGGTATTTCCGCCCGTCGGTCCCTACCGGCAGCGGGACATTGAGGTTGGTCCCGCGTCCTTCGCCGCGGCCCGTCTCGCCGTCGTAGCCGGAGAAGTAGGGATAGAACTTGCGAGGGTCGCCGTGTATGGAGGCGAAGAAGACCTTGGGGTCGGGATAGAAGATGGACTGAGTGCCGTTGCCGTGGTGGAAGTCTATGTCCACTATGGCAACCTTTCCCCGGTGGCGGAAATGGCGGGCGGCCATGCCGGCGTTATTGAAGTAGCAGTAGCCGCCGAAAAGATCGCGCTGCGCGTGATGACCGGGCGGGCGGCTGAGGGCGTAGGCCGCCTTCGATTCGCCCGAGGTTACGCATTTGGCGGCCGACCAGGCGGCGGCCGCGCTCCAATAGGCCGCGTCCCAGGAATGAACGGTGAGCGGGGTGCCCGAGTCGAAACAGTAATAGCCGGCGCGAGGCAGCGAGTCCGGGTCGCTGCTGACCTGGTCGCGGCGCGGGAACACGCTGGGATAGTAGGTCCTCCCCGCGGGCAGCTTGCGGGCGGTCTTGAGCACGCTGACCAGGTCCTTGTGATGGAGGTCGGTCAGCCGGTTGAGCGGCATCTTGTAGGGCAGCCTGAGCGAGAAAGCCGGGCTGCCGGAAATCGCTTTCAGTATCCGGTCGACGCGGGACCTGGTCTCGGGATGCTCTATCTTCTTTCCGAAAGTCCACTCGTAAAGAGGGTTATGCGGCAGCTGTTTCGGGTGGAAGAATACGGGCAACGGGGGTTTATTCATGATGTGATCTCGCGGGGATAAACGTTCAGGAGCATTCCGAGTAGCCGCAGTCGTGGCAGGTGGGCCCGGAGCAGCCGCTCTCGTAACTTACATTGGAAGAATAGCATTTGGGGCAGTACTGCGTCCTGGACATCTCCCAGAGCTCCAGTTTCTGCTGGCCGTCTGCGTCCTGGTCCGCGGCGATGATGCCGGTGCGCTTGAGGTGGCTGCGCAGCGCCACGGCGATGGCGTGCGCCACGGAGTTGACGCGGTTCTCGCCCAGACCCACCGGCCTGTCGCCCTTGACGGAGTTGAGGTGCTTGATTATCTTGACCGGGTCGCCGCCTTCCTCGAAGTACTTCGACAGCAGGATCCCTATAAGCGCGGTGAGGCCGCTTATCTCGGTGCCCAGCGGCGGCATGTTGGTGAAGACCTGGTAGGGGCCGAGCTCGTTGAAGTTGATATGGATGTGCAGCGGGCCGTAGCCGGTCTTTATCTGGAAGTATTCCGAAGAGACGCCGAAAGATTGCGCCGGCGCCCGGCGCTTTTTGCCTTTGCACGGGGCTTCGGCGCCGATATTGAGCACCTGCTGCGCCTTGCAGCCGTCGCGGTACACCGTGACGCCTTTGCAGCCCAGTTCGTAGGCCAGCCGGTAGCAGTTCTTCACGTCGTCGGTCTTCGCCGCGGCCGGCAGGTTTATCGTCTTGGAGACGGCGTTGTCGGTGTATTTCTGGAAGGCGGCCTGCGCCTTGATATGGTTCTCGGCGCTGACGTCGTGCGCGGTGGGAAAGAGGGCCTGTATCCGTTCGGGGATCTCGGGCACGCCGCGTATGGACTTATGGTTGGACTCTATCTTCTTCCAGAGGGTCTTCTCGTCGAGGCCGAAGAAATTCTCTTTTTCGGCGAGCCGGCGGAAGAGCGTGTTGACCTCGAAGAAGGTGTCTTTCGCGCCCGGCTCCTTGCCGTGCTTCAGGGCGTCGAGGGCCCTGGCGTTGTAGCGCGTGTAGGCGACGGCGAAGAAAGGCTCTATGCCCGACCCCTGCAGGCCGGCCGCTATGGCGATGGTCCCCGTCGGGGCTATGGTGGTGCGCGAGGCGTTGCGCGGCTTGGCCGATAGGCCGCGGAAATGCTTCCCGTCCTTGTCGTAGATGGAGTCCTTCCAGTTCTGGAAGACGCCGCGCTCGGCGGCCAGATCCTGCGAGGCGGCGAGCGCAGCCTCGTCTATGAATTTCATCACCTCTTCCGCTTTTTTCAGGCCGGCCGGGCTGTCGTACGGCAGCCCCAGTTTCACCAGCGTCTCGGCCCAGCCCATGACGCCGAGCCCTATCTTGCGGTTCCCCTTGGCTATGCGCTCGATCTCCGGGAGGGGATAGTTGTTCATCTCTATCACGTCGTCGAGAAAACGTACGGCCGTTCGCACCGTGGCGTTCAGCCTGTCGTAATCCATCGCGCCGGACCCGATTTCGCCCGTAACGAAATTGGAAAGATTTATGGACCCCAGGTTGCAGGACTCCCACGCCAACAATGGCTGTTCTCCGCAGTTTCCGGCGACGAACCCGTTGGCGACGAGGCTGTGCGTTTCCGCCTCGGTAGTGCAGTAGACATCGGCGGTCCCGGCCGGAGCGATGTTTTTTATCCTGGTCACGAAAGACTCGCGGTAAGCCCCGCGTGAAAGTCCCGCTTCGAAAAGTTCCGCTTTCCTCTGTTTCGAAGGGGTTAAAAATCCTATTTCCCCAAGGAATCTGGCGCGATTGCTCCGTGTTATGACCAGTTCATACTGGTCCTTGAAATTGTACAGTTTAGGCAGACGGGCGGAGTCCGGCATCAGTTTCCGCCCGGCTCGCCGGCGCAGGTAAAGTTGCGAGACTATCCCCTCGTTAAGCAGGAGCCGCTGCACCTCTTTCAGCAATTCTTTCGAGCTGTTGGCCAGCCGGATCGAACCATAGTTTATGCGCCTGGAAACGTTCACCGTGCCGTCGGCCGTGAATAGGGCCGACAGGAAGCCCAGCACCGCCTCGCGCGGCGCTCTCCATAAAGCTTCCGGCACGCGCTTCTCGTTCCCGGCCGCCCCCGTGACGCCGAGCGAGGAGAGGAAGTAGTAGAGCCCCGACTTGTAATACTGGGAGAGAGTGCCGTTTCTTTCCGTCTCCGAGCCCTCCAGGCCCGTCCAGCGTTTTATCAGCGCGCGGAATTTTGGGGCAAGATTTTTTTTCTCTTCGTCCCCGAACATCAGGCCGACGGTGTAGTTCGGGACGTTGCGCCCCTCCGGCGTTTCTTCGCTTATCCAGCCGTCCCCGGTCACCCAGCCCAGGAGTTCGCCCAGTTCACGGGACCATTTGCGGGGCAGGGCCGCCTCGCCGCGCTCCTGGCGGGCTTTCATCTTGTTCTCCGGCAGGAAGGGAGGCAGGTCGTAATTCATGCTCCAGGTCCCGGCCCCGGACTGTATCAGCACCTCGTCGCCCGGCCGCAGGTCTCCGAGTTCCTTCAGTCCGCCGGGGGTAAAAAACTTATGGTCGGCCGTCGCGGTGACTTCGTAGCCGTGTTCCGTCTCCAGTGTGAATACGGGCCAGTCCTTCCTGGTCTTGAACACCGGGACCGCCTTGCGCAGCGTAACTCCCGCGGCCGTCCTTTCGGCGACGGCCGTTCCTCCGCCCATCCCGCCTTCCCCGGCGCGTATGCTCGGCACGCGGTCGTCGGTGGCCACGCTGATCTCCGCCTTATCGATAAAGAGTTCCTCGAAGGTCAGCAGGCCCCGGTCCGTGGCCAGCCGTACGCCCCCCGCGAAGCACGGATTCGTGCTCTCGATCTCGCCCAGGGCGGGGGTGGGGTTGGAGCGGCCGTCGTTTATCGCGTCCATGAATACTATTCCGGGGTCGCCCGTGGCCCAGGCCGACTCCACGAGCGTGTTGAAGATCTCGCGGGCCCTGGCCGTGCCGGTCACCTCGCCGGTGCGGGGATTGACCAGGTCGTATGTCCCGTTCTGGTCCAGGGCGCGCATGAACTTCGCGTCCAGCGCCACCGAGATATTGAAGTTCTCCATTTCGCCCGTCCGCGACTTGCAGGCGATGAAGTCCTTTATCTCCGGGTGCCGGTAGGGCAGTATCCCCATGTTGGCGCCGCGGCGGGTGCCGCCCTGCTTGACCACGTCGGTCAGCTTGTCGAAAAGCTTCATGAACGAGATGGCGCCGCTGGCCACGCCGTTGGTCTTCTTGACCGTGTCGCCCTTCGGGCGCAGGCGGCCGAATGAAAAACCGGTGCCCCCGCCGGATTTCTGGATGAGCGACTGGGCGGTCAGGGCCTTGGCTATGCCCTCCATCGAGTCCGGCACGGGCAGCACGTAGCAGGCGCTGAGCTGCTGCAGATCGCGGCCCGCGTTCATCAGGGTCGGGGAGTTGGGGAGATAGTCGAAGGCGGCCATCGCGCCGTAGAACTCCGCGGCGCGGGCGTCCACCAGGTCCCGGGCGGCGGAGCGGGACCCGTAGGCCTTCTCGAGGTTGGAGAGGAAGCGGGCGAAGTTTATCTCCCGCTCCGGGGATTCGGCGAGCCCGTCGTGGAACAGCACCGTACGCGATGGGGCGTCCCCGTAACTGTTCTCCACCACCCGGCAGCTCACGCCTTCGAAAACGCCCCAGCTCTCCGCTTCCGGCCTGTAGACCAGTTCGGCCAGGGCGATATTATGCGCGACGCGCCCGAAAAGCTCCTCGGCGGACTTGTCGTCGCGCAGGTACTTGTCCTTTATCACTTTCTCCTGGTTGTGGGTGAGAACGATCTTTTTCCCGTGCGTCATCGTGTGCCTCATATGAGCCATGCCCCCGGCTGTGCGAATTTTTACCCGTCCCCCGGCCCGCAGGGTT
>JAVVFK010000008.1:0-24463 GCA_032251015.1 Elusimicrobiales bacterium | reverse complement strand
CGGCCGAGTCATTGAACCCCAGCTTCGCCTTGGCTTCCCTGGTAAGCTTCGAGGGGTCGCCGGCGTAGGTGTCGGTGTAGGCGCTGCCGATGGCGACGTGGCAGTTGCCGTATTTGCCGCCGTGGTTCTCGTCGAAGAGGATGTCGGCCATGAACTTGTCTATCCTGGAGAAGCGCCGGTCGGTCAGCGAATACTCGCCGATCTGCGAGGCGCCCCTGTCGGTGGCCATGACCTTGCGGACATAGTCCTGGCCTTTGGCCGCCGACACTTTCACCGCGCGGCCGTCCTTGAACTCGAGGCGTATCTTCTCTATATAGTTGCCGCCGCGGAAGGTGGGCAGGTTGGCTGAGTAAACGCCGCGTGTGCCGCGCCAGTCGGGCGAGGTGAATATCTCGAAGCTCGGGATATTGTGCCCGCTCACGCCCAGGAACTTCCTGCGGTCGCCCAGCTTAACCTCGAAGTCCATGGAAGCGGATTCCGTGCGTATCGTGTCCATCGGCAGGGCGTTGAGCCATTTCTTGATGGCGGTGACCTCTTTGAAGATGCTGTTCCACTTTTTAGCCGGGTCGGGCTCGTTTATGTAGCAGGCCTTGGCTATCTGGGCCGCGTACTCCTTCAACGAGAGCTTCGCCTGCCTGGCGAGCTCCTCGGTCGGGTACGTGCATAGCGTCCAGCCGAATTTACCCTTCTCCTCGTTCCGGGTCATCAGCTCGCGCAGCGGCTTGCGGGCGATGGCCACCTGCGACTGGCGCTTAGTGTCGACGCCCTTGAGATGCGTCAGAGAGGCCGGGGCGTGGATATAGACGTTGCCGTTGAGGGCGGAATAGAACTCCCGGTCGCCGGGCGCGACGAATCCGCGCTGCTTATCGTCGGACAATTCATAGAAGTCCTTCTCCAGCGGGGGGGTGGCCATGAAACGGAAGACCACGTTGAACCCCTTTTTCACCAGCTTGCGGTGCACGGCCTCTCCCAGTTCGCGGCCTTCCAGGTCGCAGCGCACCAGGACGGTGTCGTATTTCTTGAAGCCTTTCCTGGCGGTGGTCAGTCCCCAGATAAGGGTGTCGGCGTATTTCTCCAGCTGTTTCGGCGTATAGACGCTCATGCGGTTCCTCCGTTGGCGGGATTCGGGGCCGCAGGCCGGCCCCGGGATATTCTACCAAAGCCTTTACTGCAGTATCTCCCTGCGCGTACCCAGGGCGGCCACGGCTTCCTCCCGGCGCGCGGCCAGCGAACCGTCCATGGCGTGCTCGGCGATCTTCGCCGCTTCGGCGCCGGCCAGGGCCGACGGCTGCAGGACATAGTCCGCGCCGGCTTTATAAAGCTCGGAGGCCGCCGCCGGGTTCTCGGCGGTCATCACGAAAGCCGCGGCAGGGAACATTGTCCGCAGCGACTTGAGCAGCCTGAGGTTGCTGCTGCCCTTGAGTATATGGTCCGGCAGCGTGCAGATGAAAACTTTCGTCTCGTCGAGGTGCGCGTGCTTGAGCGTGTCGGGATGACTTATGTCGCCGTAGACGCAGGCCACGCCCATGGCGTCGAGCTTGCGCTTTACCACCGGGTTGAAGTCCACGACCCTGAGATTCGCCAGTGTCTCGGGACTGTGTTCGGCCAGCTCCGCCACCATCGCGCTGGCCGCGCGGTAGAAGCCCAGCAGCGCCACGGGTTTGGCGGCGCCGTGCAGGGCCCGCTCCTCCTTCCGGCCTATATCCTTCAGGCCCGACGAGACGAGCAGCCGCGTTCCGGCGGCCTGGAGCTGGTGGCTGTAATTGACGAGGTAGGTGGAAAGCACGGCAAGTATAGAGAAGACCCAGATGGCCGTCGTTACGCTCTCCCTCCCGATATGCCCGAAGCCGGCCCCGAGGGTGAGTATGACCAGCGAGAACTCGCTGACCTGCGAGAGGTTTATCGTGGTCAGCAGCGAGACGCGGTGCCCGGCGCGCAGGGGATAGAGGACCCCGAAGACGCCCGGCACGCGGACCAGCAGCGCCACCGCGGCGGCGGCGGCGGCGGCCAGCAGTACGCCGCGGTCAGGCAGCGGTATCTGCATGCCCAGCGCCACGAAGAACAGCGTGATGAAGAAGTCGCGGATGCTGACGACCTTGGCGATGACGTCGAGGTTGTACGGGAACGTGGCCAGAGATACGCCGGCTATCAGCGCGCCCATCTCCATGGAGAGGCCGACCTCGGGCCGCGCCGCGACGAGCGCCACCAGGAAGCACCAGCCCAGGCTGAGCACCAGGAGGAGTTCGGGGACCTTCGCGACGAGCCTGAAGACGCGCGGCAGGAGATACTTGCTGGCGGCCATGGCCGCCGCGACCAGCAGGACGCCCGCGCCGAAGGTCTTGAACATGCCGGCCATCCGCGGGTCGGCCAGGTTGGGCTGTATGGCCAGGACTATGATGGCCCAGATGTCCTGGAAGACGAGTATGCCTACGGTGATGCGGCCGGCGAGGGTGTCGAGCTCGAACTTGTCGTAGAGGAGTTTGACCACTATCATCGTGCTGCTGAGCGCGACCGCTATGGAGAAGTAGAGCCGGGCGTAGCCGCCGCCCATGCTTATCCCGGCCGATTCCAGCGCGCCGAAGGCGGCGTAGGCCAGGCCCGCGCAGACCGGGAACTGCAGCAGTCCCGGCAGCAGCACCATCTTGCCGGCGGAGAGCATCTTGTGCAGGTCTATCTCGAGGCCGATCATGAAGAGGAGGAGGATCAGGCCGATCTCGGCTATCGTGACTATCTGGGCGTGGTCGGTGATGAGGCCGAACCCGACCGGGCCGATGAGCACGCCGGCCAGCAGCTGGCCGAAGATGACGGGCTGGCGCAGCAGTTTCATGGCCAGGCCCAGGCCGGCGGCCGCGGTTATGGCTATAGCGATATTGGAGATGAGCGAATGTCCGCCCTCTCCCCCGGAACAGAAGCCGGCGGCCGGCAGCAGCGCGATAAGAGCAAGCCCGGAAAGAATCGGTTTGAAAGAGAGTTTCATAGTTTTAAAACCAGGCTCCAGGTCGCGCCCCTGCCGCCTTCCTCACGACGAATCGAATAAGGAGACAGCCGGGGGAGACGGGGCGAGAGCCCGTGTTTTGCGGGCTCTCGCCCCGGCATGCCCCCGGAATAGCTCTCGAAGACCGGCCGCGGAACGGGACGGGGACCGCCGCCGCACAACTCAGTTCTTGATCCGGAGGTCCAGCACCCGGCGTATCTTGCCGGTACGCTGGACCCGTTCGATGGCGCCGGGCTTAAGGACCTCTATCTCCGGCCGGTCCAGCCAGCCCATTTTCACGCTTTCCTTGAGGTCCTCGCAGTGCGCCTGAAGCTGTTCCCATAGGGCGTTCCGGGCGGCCGCGGCGCTCCTGAGCAAGCCGGCGTCGTTCGCCTCCACCAGCACCGAAAGCGCGTCCTTATGACCTTTCTTCTCTATGACCACCTGGAAGTTGAAGGTGAGGCCCGGGACCTTGCCGACGGCGTCCTGCACGTCGGCAACGAAGATGTGGGCGCCGCCCGCGTGGATACGATCGTCGCAGCGGCCGAGTATCTCGAACAGCGGCTCTTTGCGCCCGCAGGCGCAGGGGCGGTCCACCCAGCGCCCGAGGTCGCCCACGCGGTAGCGGATGATGGGCATGTGCTTCTTGTTAAGCCCCGTCACGATCAGTTCGCCGGTCTCCCCGCGCGGCACCGGCTTGAGCGTGTCCGGGGCCACGAACTCGATATACTGGCTCCAGGCGAAGAGGTGGTGCAGGCCTTTCTGGCAGCTCTCGCACTGGAAGCCGATGACCCCGGCGTCGGCCGTGGCGTAGCCGGCAGAACGCACCGCGCAGCCCGGGAAGACGCGGCCGAAGAACTTTATCATCTCGTCGCCCACGTACTCGCCGCCGTAGAAGATCTTTTTTATGCCCAGGCCGTAGCGCTCCTTGTCCTTTTCCACGAATTCCGCCAGTTTGACCAGGAAAGAGGGAAGCCCGATCACCGCCGTGACCCGGAATTCCCGCAGGTATTTGACGATGTTCTCCAGCGGAAGATTGCTGCCGACCGGCACCGAGATGGCCTTGGTGTAAGAGATGGCCTTCTCGACCGAGAGCCAGCTGGACCAGAGATTGCCCGCAACGAAGAGGTTGGCTATCGTATCCTCCGCGGTCAGGCCGCCCGCCTCGTAGGTGTAGGCCAGCATGCGGCAGGTGTGATCGTACTCGTGCTGGTCGTAGAAAACGTACTTCGGCTGGCCGGTGGAGCCGCCGCTGGCGAAGTAAATGCCGCGCTGGACCTTGGAGGTCAGCAGGTCGGGGCTGTCGGGAGGCGTGTTAGCCAGCACGTGTTGCTTCTCCAGGAACGGCACCTTCGCGAAATCGTCCAGCGTGACGACCTTCTTCACCAGCGCGAGATGGCGCCGATAGAACGGGCTCCTGGCGCGGGCGTGTTCGAAAAGCTCGATAAGCCGGTCCAGCGGACCGGGCCTCTCCTCGATACCGACCCAGTTGACCAGCTGCATCATAGGGAAAGTGCCGTCGTGCGGGGAGCCGGTCACGCCTTCGAGCATCTTCCCCAGCTTCACCACGCGGGAAACGCCGGCCTCGTGCAGGACGTCCAGGGTGAGTTTGCGGTCCACGATATTGCCGGCCACGCCGGCGGTCTGAAGGTAGCCCTTGTAAGGCAGAAGAAGTTTTTTAAGGTCCTCCACTTTCTCCACGGCCTTCACGTAAAGAACGCGGTTGAGCGGGGAGACCCTGTACGCGGGGTCCTTCTCGTATATGACGGTCCAGGCCGTGGACGGGAAGGAGGTCTCGTACTGCGCCGCGCCGAGGGCCTTGTCCGCCTTGGCCAGCTGCCTGGCCCGCGTGATCTCGACCTTCTCGTCGTCGGAAAGACGCCCCTGGGGCAGCTCCTCCGCGAAGGCCGCGAAGGCCTTGCGGGCTTCGGACATGAATTCCCCGACGGCCTTCTCCCGGGCCTTCGCGCCCGGCACCACCAGGTAGAGCGTGTGCAGCGAGGAGCAGGCCGACTGGTCCCAGAGGCAGGCGTCCCGCGCCGCGCGCTCCGCCACGCCGGCCATGCCGTAGTTGGCCAGCGCGCTCCCGAAGACCACGCCGAAGCTGGTCTTAGGCCCGAACCCCTCCACTTTCACGTCCACCGGCGCCAGCTCGCGGTAACTTTTCACCGCGTCGTAGCCGCCCCAGACGAAGACGGTGTTCACGTTCTTCAGCGCGGCTTCCTCGAGTTCGCGGCGGCCGCCTTTCCAGGAGAGCACCGCGACCGAACCGGCCAGCCGGCCTTCGGTATCGCATTCCCTCACGGCCTGCATGAAGAGCTGCAGGAAGCTGGAACCCGAGGAGGATACTTTCACGATGTTGACGTTGCGCGTCAGCATGCCGAGCACCAGGGAATCGAGTATGCCGAGAAAGACGTTGCCGGCGCCGACGTGCAGCACCACGCCGCGCGGCACCGCGCGCACCAGGCCGTCGTAGCCCCGGCGCTCCACGGCCGTTTCCATGGCGTAGGGCAGGAACATCTCGAGGTTCATGCGCCTGAGCATGGCGTTCCGGCCGGTTATCTCCGGCACTATATCGAGAGTGCTCTCTATAACCTTCCGGGAGAAAGTTATGTGGCCGCCGAGATGCTTCAGGGCCTCTTTCCGGTACGGCGAGCTTTTGCCGGCGAAAAGCCCGCCGGCCCGCGACAGCACGTCCGCGACGTATTCGCGGGACAGCGGCTTGACCGAGGCGCGCAGCGACTGCGCCTTCCGCCCGAGGGCCTCGAGTTCCTTCGGGGTCCAGTCCTTCTTGTCGAGACTCTCGCCGAAAATATACGAGTCGTGTATCTTCATAGCATCGTAGCGGCCGAAATGGCGCAGCCCTTGAGCTTCTTCACGCCGGCGCGGCCCTTGATCTCCAGGACGTTCCCCGGCAGGCCGCAGCGGCAGCCTGCAAGTACCCGCCCGGTGTCCGAGGACAGGAGCGAGAGCGAGGGATAACTGGTCAGGTAGGGCGCGATGAACTGCAGCAGACCGGTCCGGCCGTAAGGCAGCGGCTCCAGGGTGCCAGGGTCGCGCGCGATAACGCGGCCGTAATTGGGAACGTGGAAGTTCCCCAGCCGGCAGTCCACGTAAGGCACCCCGTGCTCTACCATGCCGAAAAGGTCGCGCACGTTGTCCGCCGGGATGCCCAGGCTATCGGCGAGTATCCGCCGGTATTGCTTTTTGTCTATCGCCTCGTCCTGCAGTGTCTTCCAGCCGCCGCCGGTCACCACGCTGGAACCCGGGTTCAGGCGCGGAAAGCGGCCGCGGCGTTTTTTAAACTCCTCCGTCAGTTTCAGCGCGAAGGCCGGGAAACCGACCAGCCGCACCAGCGACCCCTTCTCCTCGAAGCGGGCCAGCGCTTCGACGGCGCCGTCGAGGTCGAAATAGAAATCCTTTTTCGCCCTGTCCCACCGGAAGGCCCAGAACAGTTCCCCCTGACGGGTGAAGCCGGCCAGGAGCTTGTCCGTCCAGGCGGTGCCGAGGTCCTTCGCCACGGCCGGGTCGTAGGTAAAGCAGATATAGTCGTGCGGGCGCTCCAGGTCGGTCAGGCCCAGGCCCTCAAAGACCTTCCAGGCCATGCGGCGCACGCGCAGGTGGGAGTCCTCGTCCAGCTGCATGCGGCTGCGCTGGCCGGTGGTGCCGCTGGACTTGAGTTCCAGCACCATCTCGGAGGGCTTTATGGTGGTAAGGTCCCTTTCCTTGAGGGCCGAGACGAAAACGAACGGGGCGCGGACGACGTCCCGCCCGGCGCGCAGCGCGGAAGGCTTCCACCCTTCCAGCTCCAGGTAGGCGCGCAGAAAGGCGGACTTGCGGGCCTGGACGGAGAAAGCCTCGCGCAGCCCCGCGACGAACAGCGCGTCCGCGCGCGGGCCGGAGGCGAAGGCGGGCGATTCCAGCAGCCTTTCTATCGGGCCTTTTTTCTTAAGGGGCAGCCAGTAGGGCGGCGTTCGCTCAGGGACGCTTTTTTTTCTCATCTTTCTTGAAAGCGAGGTTTATATAGCTCTCCTGCCACAGGCGCAGGTACTCGCGGAGGAAATTCTTATAGAGCGAGATGAGCCGCACGTTGCGGAAGTCGAGCATCTCGAAGGTACGGGAAAAGACTATGCAGTCGTAGCGCTTGCCGCCGACCTTCTTGATCGCCGGGAAATAGCCGCTCGGTATGAAACGGGCCTCCAGCGCGTGGCGCTGCACTTCCGGGGTGTAGGCGTCCACTATCACCTCGACGTAGGCCATCCCCATCTCGTTGACCTTGTTGGCGATGTTCTCCAGCACCACGGCGGCCTCGGGCCGGTCGGTGTCGCCGCCCAGCACGACGCTGTATTTATCCTTGGTGTTGTAGTGCAGGTAAACCTCGGTCTTCTGGTCGGGCGTGATGAAAAGCAGGTTCGGATCGTGGAAAGGCATGACGGTGTGCTGGAAGAACGAGCCGCTGACGAAGGACTTCCAGCGGTTCTTTATGAACTCCGGCGCGGTTATCACCTCGAAGTCCATCTGGGAGTTGCGGACCGAGGAAAAGAACGAGGGGTCCGGCCTGAGGCCGCTCACGAAAGGCTTCTCCAGGTCCATCTGCTTGCGCACCAGGGAATAAAAAGGGACTATTTCCTCCACCAGGTACGGCCTCTTGCGCCGTCTGGCCAGCGCCCTCTCGGGGAAATAGGCGGTGAGGCAATGGGTCTCGTTCTCATGCACCTTGTGCGTGTTGGGGAAGATCCCGAGCTTGACGAAGCCGAGGCTCTCGGTGAGCCGCTGCGGGGCGTGGTTGGCGGTGCGCGTGGTGGCGTAGACCGCGTCGACCAGGTCCCTCCGGGAGGTTATGTCGTCGAGGACCAGTTTCATCATCGTGTAAGCCAGGTCCAGCTTGCGGTATTCCTGGCTGACGACGGCGCCGAAGGCCTTCGAGATGCGGTTCCTGAGGTCCAGCGCGTAGACCAGGCTGCCTATGATCCTGCCGCCGCAATCGGCGACCAGCCAGTAATGGTCGTCGTCCTCTATGGCCTGGCGCATCTTGTCCCTGTCGGTGATGATGGAGACCGAATAGCTTGCGCCGTAAACCTCGGTGTAGAGCACCTGGATGCGGCGCATGTCCTGGACCTTCGCCAGGCGTATCACCACGTCGGGCTGACCCTGGCGCTTTATCACGGTGTCTATCTTCTTCTTGCCCATTTCAGGAAAAACTCCCCGGATGCCCCTCGGACGTCGTTTCAGCAATCGTATCTATATGCTATATTATGAAATTCGAAAGGACAAGGGTTATGACTAAAATCATCCGCAGGACCTTCCTGATAACCGTGCTGGCCTCCGTATCCTCCGGCTGCGCCTCTTTCCAGTCCGGGGACGTGCGCGTGGACCGCAACGATCTGCGCGACATGCTGAAGACAAGGAGATCGTCCCTTTTTCGGCGGTCAGGTTCACCTGGACCAATTATCCCTATTTCAACCCCGCCGAACTGATAGGACGGGGCACGGTGGAGGGTACGCCGCCGCCCAAGCCAGTCCCCGTCACCAGGGAGGAGTTCTACGGGTTCAGGAAAAAGGCGGAGGGTATCCTGGCGGAGGCCGGCCTCTACGACCGGGCCAGGGGGAAAGGGACGCTTTACCTGGACCTGACCAGCTATGGCCGCTGGACCTACCGCAATGTTTTCGGCTCCTTCCTGGTCGAGACTCCCTGGATAATGATATTCCCCCGGTCGCTGCGGGCCAATTACAGGCTGGTGGCCACCTCGGACAGGGACAAGCACGTCCTGGCCGACGAGGTGGCCACTCACAAGACAGTCTTTCACGCTCTCATTTTCCCCCTTTACCCATTCGCCAGCCCCGGCGGCAGGGAAAAAGCGCTGCACCGGAACCTGCTCTGGAAGACGGCGACCGACATATATGCCAGCCTGAAGAACCCGCCCCCGCCCGGGGAGGAGGGCACCCCGGAGGAAGAGGACGGCACGGCCGTCCCCGGGGCGACCGAAGAGATAGAACACTCCCCGATAGTATACCCCGGGCCCGGCAGCACGCAAAAATTGCCGGGCACGCCCCTGCAATGAACGTTTAAAAGACAAAAAAAAGGCGGCCCGGGGGCCGCCTCTTTTTTTGGCAGGGCCTTACCTGGCGCCGCCGGGCTCCTGTGGAGCGGCTTTGGCCGGGATTTCGGCGTCCGGCGCCGGTTCCGCCGCGGCGGGCGCGGCGTCCGCCGAGTCCTCACCGGCTGGCAGCATCTCCAGCGCCTCCCGGGCGTCGGGCAGATAAACGCTGTCCGGGTTGTCCGAGATAAATTTCTCCAGGGCGGAGCGGCCGGCCGCCGTATCACCGTTGACGACCAGTTCCACCGCGTCGCCCAACGCCTTGCGCTCGGCCTCGGTTTTCTCGCGGGCCTGTTCGGAAACGCCGCCTTTCCAGTAAAGTTCCGAGGCGTCCACGCCGGTCTTTTTTCCGCGCACGGCCGCGACCGCGCTGACACGGGTCTTGGATTCGAACCTCCGCTGAACTTTGGAGCGAAGCCCCTTATAGAAGTTGTTGTACCAGGACTTCCAGGACGAATTTTCCTTCCGGACCTTCGCCTGCCCGACCTCGGACGGGGACCGGTCTTTTTCCTCCGCGACGGACGCGCCGGCGCAGAAAGAGAACAGTACGGCCGCTAATATCGTTTTGTTCATGACTCCTCCCTTGCTTTCCCTCTTTATTTAAGAAGCTGGTCGCCAGCGGGTTTGGCCGCGGGATCGATCTTTACGGCGCGCTCCACGAAGATCCGGGCGTCGTCCTTCTTGCCCGCCTTAAGCGCGGCGCGGGCCTGGTTAAGCCAGACGTCCGCATCGAAAGGATCGGCCTTGGAGGCCTTATGGTAATACCCGGAGGCCTTATCGGCGTCCCCGGCCCTGAAAGCCAGGTTCCCCAGATTGTTGAGCGCGGCGGCGTGGTTGGAATCCTTCTCGAGCAGCTTTTCGAAAGCCTCGGCCGCCTTCCCGTCCTCTCCGTACTGGGCGTGCAGCAGTCCCAGATTGATAAGCGCGTCCTCGTTGTCCGGCTCCGAAGCGAGGATGGCGCCGTAATATTTCTTCATATGCTCGTAGCGCGATTTGAGCAGCGCGTCGAGGGCCTTCTCGACCCGCGGGGAGAGTTTCTCCCCTCCCTCGTACTTCGCCTCGACCTCAGGCAGGGTGACGGGCTCGAACTCGCTCCAGGCGGCGCGCACGTCCACCACTTTCACCGACTCCTTGTTTTTCTTGTACATGTCGGCGGCCGTGGCCACGGCGTCGTAGAAGTCCTTGCCCACCATGGTGGTCTCGAGCGGGATCCACCAGGCGTCGTTGTGGCGCACAAGCATTTCCTCCGGCAGGCCGACCTCCCTGGCGTCCGAAGATTTGGCCTCGAGCATCACGGCGATATGGGCCGGGTAATCCAGCAGGGCCGCGCGCAGCCCGGCGGCCTCGAAGACGGAGGCGAAGAGCGCCGTCAGGTCGTCGCAGTCGCCGCTGCGGATCTTGAGCGTGGTTCGGGGGAACTGCACGGTGTCGAGCATGTGCTCATCGGCGCCGCTCTTGGCCGTGGCGTAAGGATTGACCGGGTCGGCCAGGTAGGATATGCCTTCCTCGCCCAGGGCCTCCCAGGCGAAAAGAGCCTTGACCAGGTTCTCGTCGACCATGGCCGCCTCTTTCTCCAGCTTGCCCGTTTGCACCAGAGCGTAGCGGCTGAAAGAGAAGACGGGCGTATCCTTGGCGGTGATGAAGGTGGCCAGGCGCTCGGGCTTGTCCCATACTATCGCGTTCTTGGACAGCACCTTGATGGGCTTGTTCAGCGTGACCGTCTTCTCCTGGCCGTCGGTATAATAGGTCACCGAGAGCTGCGCCTGTATCGGGGTGTCCTCGGTTATGCCGAGCACCCGGTTGTTGAGCGTGGCCATAAGGTCGACTTGCTTGACCTCTTTGGGACCGATGGACTCCAGGATGGAATCATGCGGGAAATCCATGTAATCCTTTAAATGGAAGGATACCTTTACGTTGCTGAAGGCCTTGTCCGTATTGTTGCGCACCGCGATGCGCCCTATCGGCTTGTTGAGATAGCGCTTATAGTTGGCCGAAAAGACGTAATTGAGTTCCACGGGTTCTATCTCCAGAGGGGAGACGTTGCGCAAATCGCGGACCGGCGCGGTCTTCGCGGCGGGCTTCCCGGCGGTCCCGGCTTTCACGGCCGGCGTGTACTCTCCCGGGGACCCGGCGCCCGAGACGGCCGCCGCGCGGTAGCGGTAGACGGAACCCGGCTCGGCGGAAGAGTCCTCGTAGGCGGTCTTTTCGGTATACGCCAGCTCCGCCCACTTGCCGCCTTCGGCCGGCGTCCTGAAGACCTTGTAGCCTTTGACCCGTTCGTTCGCGACCGGCTTCCAGGAGAGCTTAACTCCCTTGGGCGCGGCTTCGGCGGCGAAGTCCGCCGGGGGCTCGGGAATGTAGCTTATATCGAAAGAGACTATCCTGCCGGCGCCCTCGTCGGCTATATGTATCCTGTCCCCGCCGTAAGCCAGGAATTGCGGGTCGCTCAATTCCCGTTCGCCCCCGCCCCTGGCGAAGAAAGACGCCTGGAACCGGCCGTTCACGTCGAATATCTTTACGCTGTAGGCTCCTTTGTCCAGAACGTAGAAGAAGCCCTTGCCGTCGTAGACCAGCGAGGCCGGCGAGACCAGGGCGCCGGAATCGTCCCAGGCCGAAAGGTATTTGCCGGACTGGTCGGTGACTATGACCTTCTTAAGGCCCGCGTCGAGTATGTAGAGGTTGTTGTTCTCGTCGGTGGCCGCGTCGACCGGGTTCTCGAGCGTCAGGACGCCGACCTGCGGCCCTATGGCGAAGAGGAAGATGCCGTCCTGGCTGAAGGCCTGTACCCTCTTGTTCCGGGAGTCGGCGATGTAGACGTTGCCGTTGCCGTTGACGGTCAGCCCCATGGGCGACCGGAACTTGCCCTCGTCCGAGCCGGAACCGCCGAATTGCGACCCGAAAGAGCCGTCGGCGTTGAAGATCTGCACCCGGTCGTTGCCGGTGTCGGAAACGATGAACTTCCCGTCCATGGAGGCGAAGATGCCCTTCGGGTTCCTCACCTGGCCGGGCTGTTTGCCCGCGGCGGCGGCGGTCGTCTTGACGCCGTCCTTTATCAGGACGAGTTCTTTGGCGCCGGGCATATACGCTATCATCGAGCCGTCCTTGCGCACCGCCAGCACGTCGGTCTTGAAGGCGGCCTGCTCGGCCGGTCCCTTGATGGTGAAGCGGGCCAGCAGGGCGGCGGGCTTCAGGCCCTCCTCGCCTTTGGTCCCTTCCAGTTTCAGGTAGGTGACCTTCTTATTACCGTCGTCGCAGAGGTAAAGCGTGCCGGCCGGGTCGGCGGCGGCGCCGCAGAGGTTCCTGAACTCGGTCCTCCCCTTGCCGCGGGTGCCGAAGGTGCCGATGACGGAACCGTCGTAGGCGAGTTCGCGCACCTTGCCCTCTTTGGCGTTAACGATATAGATTATCCCGTCCGGGTGCAGGGCGAGCCCGGAGTTGTCTATCTCCTGTTCGCGCAGCAGTTTGCCCGCGCGGTCGTACTGCTGAAGCAGGGCCCTGCCGTCGGAAACGAAAACGTTGCCGGCCAGATCGACCTCTATGAAAGCGGGTTTGACCCTGGTGACGCCGTCGTTGCGTTTGGCCGGGAAACCGTAGAGGTAGATGCCGTCGGCGTTGAAGACCTCTATGGTGGAAGCGCCGGTATTGGCCACGTAGAGCCTCTCGTCGGGACCGAAAGCCAGGTCCTGCGGGGAGAGCAGCTGCCCGGGATACTTGCCTTTGCCGGAGAAGGACCAGAGGTATTTGCCGTCGAGGTCGGTCACGCTGACGCGGGAATTGCCGGAGTCGGCTATATAGAGGCGGTCGTTGCCCATGGCCAGGCCGGCGGGTTTCTTGAGCTGCGCGTCCGACTTTTTCACGAACTTGCCGTCGGCGGCTTCGAAGACCAGTACCGCGTCGGCCTTGGAGTCGGCTACGTATACCTTTTCCCCGTCCGACGCCACGCCCGAGGGCCTGGTCATCATGGGATTCACTATCTGGCCTTTGAACTCTATCTTGTCGTAGGCCCCGGCCGGCGCGGCAAGCAGGGCGCCGAATATGAGCGCACAGAAGTTAAAATTTTTCATCGTATTCCTCCGCGGAAACAGCGGTAAATTATAAGGTTCGTGGAGTCCCTTTTTCATTATATCTTAGTTTTGGCCGCCCGGTGAACCAGCCCCGGCGCGCGGGCGGCCCGACCTTGATAAATTCCCGTTATATTTATATTATTCTTGGATTCCATAAAGCGCTGGATAACCCGAACGGAGCCTAAAAAATGGATATTGGATTCCTCAAACGCGTGGTCTTAACCTCTATAGGCAGGAAATTCGTGATGGCCGTCACCGGCCTGGCGCTGGGCGCCTTCATGCTGGTGCACCTGGCCGAGAACCTGCTTCTCTTCTACGGGGAGAAAGCCTATAACGGCTGGGTGGACCTCCTGCTCTCCAACCCTTTCATAATCTACGCCGAACTGGCCCTGGCCGCTATCTTCCTGCTGCATATCGTCGCCGCCGTCTGGGTGCGCTGGGAGGACTGGCGCAGCGCGCCGGCCGGCTACGAGGAACGCAGGTGGCAGGGCGGCCGCACCCTGGGCTCGGCCACCATGCTCTATACGGCGGCCGCGATACTGGCCTACCTGGTTTATCACCTCGTCGACTTCCGTTTCGGTGACCATTCGGTCGGCTTCTACCGGATGGTCACCGGCGCTTTCCGGGACCCGTTGTTCGTGACCGTCTACGTCGCCGGCGCCCTGGCCCTGGCGCTGCACCTGAGCCACGGCATGCAGAGCGCCTTCCAGACGCTGGGAGTGAACCACCCCAAGTACACTCCGCTCATAAAGATAGCCGGACTCCTGGTCGCCCTTTCGATGACCGGCTTCGCCATGATCTCGGTCTACTTCCTCCTGGAACTCGACTATAAGAAAACAGAGCACCATTACCAGGTCGCCGCGACGGAGGACAGATAACATGAAACTCGACGCCAGGATACCCGCGGGCCCGATAGAGAAGAAGTGGGACAAGCACCGCTTCGACCTCAAGCTGGTCAATCCCAGCAATAAGCGCAAGTTCGACATAATAATAGTCGGCTCCGGTCTTGCCGGCGCCAGCGCGGCCGCCTCGCTGGGCGAGCTGGGCTACAACGTAAAGGTCTTCACGATGCACGACTCCCCCCGCCGCGCGCACTCGATAGCGGCGCAGGGCGGCATCAACGCGGCCAAGAACTACCCCAACGACGGCGACTCGGTCTGGCGGCTGTTCCACGACACCGTCAAGGGCGGCGACTACCGCGCCCGCGAGGCCAACGTCTACCGCCTGGCCCAGGTCTCCAACGGCATCATCGACCATTGCGCCGCGCTGGGAGTGCCGTTCGCCCGGGAATACGGCGGCCTGCTGGCCAACCGCTCCTTCGGCGGCGCGCAGCTGATGCGCACGTTCTACTCGAGGGGGCAGACGGGCCAGCAGCTGCTGCTGGGCGCCTACTCGGCCATGATGCGCCAGGCCGCCGCCGGGACCGTGAAGATATACCCCCGCCGCGAGATGACCGAACTGGTCGTGAAGAACGGCCGCGCCCGCGGCATAATAGCCCGCGACCTGGTCACGGGCGCGCTGGAGAGCCACGCCGGCCACGCCGTGCTGCTCTGCACCGGCGGCTACGCCAACGTCTTCTACCTCTCCACCAACGCCGCCACTTGCAACGTCTCGGCGGCCTGGGCCGCGTACAAGAAAGGCGCCGGCCTGGCCAACCCCTGCTTCACGCAGATACACCCCACCTGCATCCCGCGCTCGGGCGACCACCAGTCGAAGCTCACGCTGATGAGCGAGTCGCTGCGCAACGACGCCCGGGTATGGGTACCCAAAAAAAAGGGGGACAAGCGGCCGCCGGGCGCCATCCCCGAGGAAGAGAGGGATTATTTCCTCGAGCGCCGCTACCCCGCCTTCGGCAACCTCGTGCCGCGCGACATAGCCAGCCGCGCCGCCAAGACCGAGGTGGACGCCGGCAAGGGCGTCGGCCCCACGGGCCAGTCGGTGTACCTCGACTTCCGCGACTCCATAGCGCGCAAGGGCGAGGATAAGATACGCCAGGAGTACGGCAACCTCTTCGACATGTACTACCAGATAACCGACGAGAACGGCTACAAGGCCCCGATGCGCATCTACCCGGCTCCCCATTACACGATGGGCGGCCTCTGGGTGGACTACGACCTGATGACGACGGTACCGGGCCTTTTCGCGATGGGCGAGGCCAACTTCTCCGACCACGGCGCCAATCGCCTGGGCGCCAGCGCCCTGATGCAGGGACTGGCCGACGGGTTCTTCATAATCCCCTACACGCTGGGCGGCTACCTGGCCGGCAGCAAACTGGAGGCCGTATCCGACTCGGAACCCGAGTTCGGCCGGACCGCCGGCGAGGCCGAACAGAAGTTCAAGAAGCTCCTCTCGGCCAAGGGGAAGAAAACCCCGTCCGAGTTCCACCGCCAGCTCGGCGAGGTCATGTGGCACGACTGCGGCATGGCCCGCAGCGAGGCCGGCCTCAAGCGCGCGCTGGTGAAGATCCCCGGAATACGCGAGGAGTTCCGCGAGAACCTCGCGGTCGGCGGCGGCGCGGAGGAGCTCAACCAGACGCTGGAACGCGCCGGCAGGGTGGCCGACTTCATAGACTTCGCCGAACTGCTGGTGCGCGACGCGCTGGAGCGCGGGGAATCCTGCGGCGGCCATTTCCGCGAGGAGTCCTGCACGCCCGAGGGCGAGGCCAGACGCGACGACGCGAATTACTCCCACGCGGCGGTCTGGGAATACGCCGGCGAGGGCAAGGCCCCGGTCCTCAACAAGGAAGAGCTGGCCTTCGAACATATCAAGCCCAGCGAGCGCAGCTACAAGTAACGGAGAAAGACCATGGACAAGAACAAGTTCTCGGTTACCGTGCGGGTATGGCGGCAGGCCGGCCCCGGCGAGACAGGCCGGATGGCGGCCTACAAGGTCGGGGATATCGATCCCGACATGTCGTTCCTCGAGATGCTCGACGTCCTCAACGAGGACCTGGTCAGGCGCGGGGACAGTCCCATAGCCTTCGACAGCGACTGCCGCGAGGGCATCTGCGGCTGCTGCGGCCTGGTGGTCAACGGCGATGTGCACGGCCCCGACGAGCATTCCACCGTCTGCCAGCTCCACATGCGGCGCTTTAAGGACGGCGACGTCGTCACCGTCGAGCCCTGGCGCGTGAAATCCTTCCCGGTGCTCAGGGACCTGGTTGTGGACCGCTCCCCGCTGGACCGCGTCATGGCGGCCGGCGGCTATATTTCCGTAAATACCGGCGCGGCGCCCGACGCCAACTCGATACCGGTGAACAAGGACGACGCGGAGGAGGCCATGGACGCGGCCGCCTGCATAGGCTGCGGCGCCTGCGTGGCCGCCTGCCCCAACGGCGCGGCGATGCTCTTCACCGGCGCCAGGATCTCGCAGCTGGCGCTCCTGCCGCAGGGAAGACCGGAGAAGGCCAGGCGCGCACTGGCCATGGTGGAAGCCATGGACGCCGAGGGCTTCGGCAACTGCACCAACGAGTACGAGTGCGAGGCCGTCTGCCCCAAGGAAGTGAAAGTCGCCAATATCGCCCGCATGAACCGCGAGTTCCTGCTGGCCAACTTCCTGTCCAAGCGCTGAAGGGAAATCGGGGACAGTATATTTAATTCCCCTTAGCCCAGGGCAGTTCGTATCGCTTAATGTGCGTGGAATTAAATATACTGTCCCCGATTTCCCCGCCGTTCCCGTTCGCCCAGGAGAAACCATGCCCGAATTCGTCTACCGCGAGATATTCCAGCTCAAGAAGCCCGACGTGAAGTACCGTCTCCTCACGAAGGAGGGGCTGAAAGTGTCCGGCGAGCCCGGCCACGAGACGGTCGAGGTCGCCCCGGAGACGCTGGCCATGCTGGCCCGCGAGGCATTCCGTGAGACCTCGTTCCTCCTGCGTCCCGCCCACCAGGAGCAGGTCGCCGGTATATTCTCCGATCCCGAAGCCTCGGAGAACGACAGGTTCATGGCCTATTGCCTGATCGAGAACGCGGCCATCTCGGCCGGATTCGAACTGCCTTTCTGCCAGGACACCGGCACCGCCACCGTCGTGGCCAGGAAAGGCGAGAACGTCCGCACCGGCGTCTACGACTCCCACTTCATCTCCCAGGGCATCTGGGAAGCCTATACCGGCGAGAACCTGCGCTACTCGCAGACCGCCCCGCTGGACATGTACGTCGAGAAAAACACCGGTGACAACCTGCCGGCCCAGGTGGACATCTACTCGGTACCCGGCAACTCTTACGAGTTCCTGTTCATCGCGAAAGGAGGCGGCTCGGCGAACAAGACCATGCTCTGGCAGGAGACAAAAGCCCTGCTCAATCCCGATTCGCTGGAAAATTTCCTGACGGAAAAGATGCGCTCGCTGGGCACCGCGGCCTGCCCCCCCTACCATATAGCGTTCGTCATCGGCGGCACCTCCGCCGAGATGTGCCTCAAGACGGTGAAGCTGGCCTCGACCGGCTACCTCGACGGGCTGCCGGAATCCGGCGACGGCCTTGGCCGGGCTTTCCGCGACCGCGACCTGGAGGCCAGGCTGCTCAAAGCTGCGGAGACGATCGGCTACGGCGCGCAGTTCGGCGGCAAGTATTTCGCGCACGATATCCGCGTGGTGCGCCTGCCGCGCCACGGCGCCTCCTGCCCCGTCGGCATGGGCGTCTCCTGCTCCGCCGACCGAAATATACTGGCGCGCATCGACAAGGACGGGGTCTGGCTGGAGGAGATGGACCGCGATCCCGGCCGCCTGATACCGGAGGAGATACGCGCGGAATTCTCGTCGTGTTCCTCCTGCGTATCCGTGGACCTGGACCGCCCGATGGACGCGATACGCGCGGAGCTGTCGAAGCGCCCCGTTGGCACGCGGCTTTCGCTCAATGGCAGGATAGTAGTGGCGCGCGATATAGCCCACGCGAAGTTCAAGGAGCTCGCCGACGCCGGGAAACCGCTGCCGGATTATCTCTTGAAGCACCCCGTCTATTACGCCGGCCCGGCCAAGACGCCCGCCGGCAAGCCGTCCGGCTCTTTCGGCCCCACCACGGCCGGCCGCATGGATCCCTACGCGGACCTGTTGCAGTCGCGCGGCGCCTCGCTGGTCATGATAGCCAAGGGCAACCGCTCGCGGGCGGTCACGGAAGCCTGCAAAAAATACGGCGGCTTCTACCTGGGCTCGCCGGGCGGCCCGGCCGCGCTGCTGGCCGAGCGCAACATAAAGAAGGTCGAGACCCTGGACTACCCGGAACTGGGCATGGAGGCGGTCTGGGCCATAGACGTGACGGACTTCCCGGCTTTCATACTGGTCGACGATAAGGGCAATGACTTTTTCGACAGGGGCCGGTAAAAAAGGGGGCGGGTTATGGAGAAAGGTTTCGATCCCTTCGAGCTGATGAAGTATTTCTGGGTACTGGCGTACGCGTCCATTATCGGCATAGCCTACCTGATAGGCAAGCTGACCCTGCGCAAACGGATGAACAAACTGCGGGCCGTAGCCCCCTATCTTGGCGCCCGGACCGTCACCGGCTTCCTGGGCCCGAGACTGGAGGGGATCAAGGGCGGCCGGAAATTCAAAGTGCAGATCGTATCCGGCGGGAAGAACGCCCCGCCGGTCCTCAGGCTGTCCATGGAGACCTTCCTTCCGGGCTCTTTCTCCATAAGCAGGCCGGACCTCCTGACCGGCCTGATGGAGAAATTCGTAAAACGGGCTCCCACCGGCGACCGTTCTTTCGACGCGGACTTCTTTTCCACTTCCCCCGATCCCGTCTCTTTCGCCTCGCTCTTCTCCGACGACCGCCGCCGCGCCGCCGCGCGGCGCCTGCTCGACCGGGGCTATCAGCGCATAGAGTCCAAGAAAGGGAAGGTTTCCGCGAACCTGCCTTCCAACGACATGGACTCCGAACTGGAGACCGCCAGGATAACCGGAGCCCTGGACGACCTGGCCGAACTCTCGGCCTGAACAGCCTATGCCCTTCGAACGGATAGACTCCTCCGGCGACACCGGCATCAGGGCCTGGGGCCCCGACGTCCACGCGGCCTTCTCGGCGCTGGGAGAGGGATTCTATTCGCTTCTGACCGACGTCCAACTGGTCTCCCCCGCCGGGGGACTATCGCTGGCGGTCAAGGCCCCGACCCTGGAATCCCTCGTCGTCAAATTCCTCAACGAATTGATTCACCGCGCGGAGGAGCAGCGGTTCCTCGGCGCCTCCTGCGACGCCCGGTATTCCTTCTCCGGCGGCGAACACCGGCTCAGCGCCGTGATCCTGGGCGAGAGATTCAGTTCCAAAAAGCACTCGCGCGGCCTGATGCCGAAATCCGCGACATATCACGAACTCAAGGCCGGCCCCGCGCCGGAGGGCTGGGAAATAAAGGTCATACTGGACGCATGAAGAGAAAACTGCGACGGCTCGACGACTGGAGACTGGAACTGCCCGCCGGCTCGCGGCCGGGCATGTCCGTGCCGGCCGTCATCTACGCCGACGCGGCCGTAGAACGCACGCTGGACGACAAAGTCCTGGAGCAGGCCGCCAACACGGCCTGCCTGCCCGGCATACGCCGCGCCGCGCTGGTAATGCCCGACGCGCACGCCGGCTACGGCTTCCCGATAGGCGGCGTGGCGGCCCTCGGGCTCTCCGACGGCGTCATATCCCCGGGCGGGGTGGGCTACGATATAAACTGCGGCGTGCGGCTGCTCTCCACCGCGGTGCCGGCGGACAGGGTGCGCGCGGAGAGCGGCGCCGTATCCGCGGCCCTTTTCGCCGGCGTGCCGGCCGGGGTCGGCTCGGAGAGTTCCATCCGGCTTTCCAAGACCGACGAGAAGGCCGTCGCGGAGAAAGGCGCGCGCTGGGCGGCGGAACGCGGCATGGGCGAAGAGGGGGACCTGGAGCGCTGCGAATCCGGCGGACGGCTGGACGACGCGGAATACGGCGCGCTCAGCCGCCGCGCGCTGGAGCGCGGCCGCCGGCAGCTGGGGACGCTGGGCTCTGGCAATCATTTCGTAGAGATACAGGAAGTCGCGGAGATACTCGACCCCTCCTCCGCCGCGGCCTTCGGGTTGGAGAAAGGCATGGCGGTCGTCATGGTCCATTCGGGTTCCCGCGGGCTCGGCCACCAGGTCTGCGCGGATTCGATAGACGAGATGCTCGCCGCCGCCCGCCGTTACGGCATAACCCTGCCCGATCGCGAGCTGGCCTGCGCGCCCTGCTCCAGTCCCGAGGCGGAGCGCTACCTGGCCGCGATGCGCGCCGCCGCCAATTACGCCTGGGCCAACCGCCAGGTCCTGGGCTGGACCGCCGGGAAAGCGCTGGCGGCCGCGCTGAAACTTTCGCTGCGGGAACTGGGCCTGCGGCTGGTGTACGACGTGGCTCATAATATCGCCAAGGTCGAGGAGCACGCCGGCCCCGGCGGGCGCGCGGAAAAACTCATGGTCCACCGCAAGGGCGCCACGCGCGCTTTCCCGCCGGGACATCCCGAGGTGCCGGAGGAATACCGGGCGGCGGGACAGCCGGTAATTATACCCGGCGACATGGGCAGGGAGTCGTTAGTGCTGGCCGGCTCGGGAGCCATGGGCGAGACCTTCGGTTCGGTCTGCCACGGCGCGGGACGCCTGATGTCGCGCGGCGAGGCCTCGCGCAGGGCGCGGGGACGCGACATAACGGGCGAACTGGCGGGAAGCGGCGTCTCCGTCATGGCCGCGGCGCGCGGCACGCTGGGCGAGGAGATGCCGGAAGCCTACAAGGACGTTTCGATGGTCGTGCGCGTAGTGGAGGGAGCGGGCCTGGCCCGCATAACCGCCAGGCTAAGGCCGGTCTGCGTAGTCAAAGGATAGAACATGAAAAGCGCCTTTCTTATCGTTTTCGCCCTTATGATGGGACTCTATGTCTGGCTGCACTTCTACGCGGCCGGCTGGCTGGCCCGCAACTTCGCCCCGGACCGGGCCGGCGTCCTGCGGCTCTCGCTGCTCTGCATGGCGCTGTTATCCCCGGCCTCCATGTTCGTCCGCCGCGCGGTGAACGCGCCCTTCGAGCATCTTTACACCGCCGCCTTCATCTGGATGGGGCTGATCTTCTTCTGGGGCATGGGATTCCTGATATACGACGGGGTCCGGCTGGCGCTGGCCGCCGCGTCCCGTCCCCTGCCCGCCTGGGCGCCGCGAGCTTTCTGCGCGGCACTGGCGGCGCTGACCGCGCTCTCGCTCTACAACGGCTTCAGGACGCCGGAGATAAAACGTTTCGACCTGGCCGTGCCGGGCCTGCCCGACAGTTTCGACGGCCTGAAGATAGCGCATTTCTCGGATATGCACATCGACTCCGGCTACCAGCTGGTCAAGTTCAGGGACGCCGCCGCCAAAGTGGCCGCGGAGGCCCCGGACCTGGTGGTCTTCACCGGCGACCTCGTCGACCCGGGCCTGAGGTGCGAGGCCGAGCTGCAGCTGGCCGCGGCCGGCCTCAAGCCGCGCCTGGGGATCTTCGCCGCGCTGGGCAACCACGAATACTACTACGGCCTGGACCGTTCGATAGGGTGCTACGAGCACATGGGCATAAAGCTGCTGCGCGGCTCCGTAGCCGAGACCGGCGGCCTGAAAATAGCGGGACTCGACGACATACGTACCGCCGGCCTGGAGGCGGCCGACGTTGAGCGGGTGCTGGCCCCTCTCAGGGACGAACCCTTCGCGCTGGTGCTCAACCATCAGCCGCTGCTCTACGAAGTCATCGCGAGGAAAGGCCGCTTCCTGGTGCTGTCCGGCCATACCCATGGCGGGCAGCTCTTCCCTTTCCATTTTTTCACGCGCCTGGTGTATAAGCACTTCCGGGGGCTCTACCGCGTCGGGGATTCCCTCTTCTACGTGACCACCGGCGCCGGCACCTGGGGACCGCCTATGCGCCTCCTGGCGCCTGCCGAGGTCCCGCTCATAACGCTCCGGAAAGCGTGACCGGTCCGCGGCCGGAAAATAAAAAGCCCCCGGGAAACCGGGGGCTTTTCATTTCGCGCGGCGCAGCCGGGATCAGTCGAAAGGCCGCCACTCGGCCTTGGATCTCCAGTTTTTCTCCCCTTTCATATAGGAGCTGAAAAGGTCGAAGGACTGGTCCGCCGACATCTCCTCTATCGCGGCGAACTGGCCCCGGTCGTCCTTGTATTCCACGTCATAGGCGCCGCCGGAGCGGGCGGCGGTCATGAACCCGTCAGGGGCGTTGAGCGTTATGAAGAAATTCTCCTCGCCCAGCACCTCGAAAGCGCCGCGCAGCTGCGCCACGGTCGGGTCCTTTACCACCGTGCCGTCGGCCATCTCGATAACGTAGCCTTTGTTGGGCAGGTCCGGGGGCGCGCCCTGGACCACGGCGGGAACGGAAGAGATCGCCCGGGCCACGGCCTTGGCCGAAGGCTCTTTTTCCCCGTAGTCCGTGAATTTTTCTTTTTCTATCGTAAGGAAGGGGGTCAGGGCCTGCTTCCAGGTCCCGCCGGCCTTGTCCAGGTTGAAGGTCCTGATCCTGGAGGGGTCGGCGTCCTCGTCGTAATAGACCGAGGCCGTCACGCCGGCCTTGGTGACCAGGTAACGCACATCCCTCACCTTCCCGTCCCACCGGCGGAGGCCTATGACCTCCGACTTTATGGCCTTGTCCCGGAAGAACTTCCTGTCGACCGTCATGGCCAGCACCGTAGGCAGGTGGCGTTTCACGCCTTCGAGGTCCTTGTTCTTATAGGCCGTCAGTATCTGCCTGCCGACCTCTTCCGCCGGCTGCGCGCTGACGCATGGCGCGAGGAAAGCCGCTACCGATATCAATATGGCCGCGAACCTCATTATTAGCTCCTGGAAAGGCAGTATAAACCCGTTTTTATCCTACCATATAGGTTTTTTTGATGTAAACCCCGCGAAGGTATTGCCCGAAGGGCCCAGACGGGCATAGTAAACAATACGCCCCCGGGGTACCCTTTGTACCCCTGAACCGAAAGACGCGGCCGGCTATAATTTATATAGCGGAACATCACGGAGGTTTTTAGATGAGGAAAATCACAGCCCTTTTATTCGTCATAATAACGTCCATACCGGTCAGCTCCTTCGCGGCCGACACCCTAGACAGCCTGCTCGAGCGCGTGGAAGGCGGCGGGCGGAACAAGTCCGTCACCGGCACCCCCTCGGCCCTCAGGCTGGCCGCCGCCGACTCTTTCAAGGCCCGGATAATGCTGGGCGACGCCATGGACGGAGCCCGTGATCCCGGCTACCGCTGCTCGGTCATAGAGATACTCGGTTCCGCCACGGACGAGGGCGTCAGGAAGGACCTCGCCGCTTCCGCGCTGGACAGCGACCCCTCCGTGCGGGTCTGCGCGGCCAGGCAACTGGGCCTGCAGAAGAACGAGCACGCCGTCCCGCTGCTCGTGGCCAATATCGAGGCCTATCTTGGCGGCGCCGGCATCAAAGGCGCCTACGAGGACGATTTCCGCGCCCGCATGTCAGCCCTCAACGCGGTCTGGGCCCTCGGCGAGATATCCGGCACAAAGGTGCTGAGCGAACTGCAGCGGCTTTACTCCTCCTCCGACGAAGTCTTCAAGATGAACATCGCCTTCAGCGCCGGCAAACAGGACAGCGGCAAGGCCTCTACTTTCCTGCGCGGCATAGCCGGCAGCGCGGACGAGACCGAGATCGTGCGCTCGGCCGCCTTCGAGATGCTCGACCGTCTCGGCCGGGCCGGAGGCGTATCGAACGCTCCCTCTTCGGCCCGCTCCGCCGTAAAAACGGCCGACCTGCTCTTCACCGGCGGCATAGTGGGCACCGTCTCCGACTGGTTCAACGATATGCTGCCGCTGGGCCACGCCGGCATATACGGCGGCACCAAAGTGGAGAACGGCATGATACTGCCCGTCATCTACGACTGCGTGCCCAACAATTTCAAACCCGGCGGCGTGCGCACGGTGGGCTGGTACAACTACACCCATCACCTGAAATACCCGGTATACGCGATAAAGACCTCCAGAACGCCCCCCACCGACCGCCAGCGCGCCGCGATAATACGCGCCGCTCTCGCGGAGCAGGGCAAAGAGTACAGCGACTCCCATCTCTCCCAGAAAGGGCCCGACGCTTTCGACTGCGTCGGCTACACCGAGTACGCCTACGAGACCGCCGGCGTGAACGTGACCCCCGACAAGCAGGAGACCGGCTGGGGCTGGCCGCTGACGCCGGCCGAGCAGTACGACGCGGCCGTCCATGTCAGGCTGCCGCAGCCCGGCGTCTGGGCGCAGCAGACCCCGTCCGGCATAGTGGCCCCGAACCCCGGCATCATAACCGGCTCCTTCGGCGCGCTCAACTCCGCCTTCGGTTCCGGCTCCGCGGTGGAACTGCCCGCCGTGCCCGGCATCCCCGGCTTC
>JAVVFK010000089.1:0-8564 GCA_032251015.1 Elusimicrobiales bacterium | reverse complement strand
GAACCCGGGGAAAAATGATTCCGGGTTCCCCATTTCAGGTCTTGCGGAAAAAATGCGGCATCTCCGCGGGCAGTTCCATCGAAAGCTCCACCAGCCCGCCTGTCCCGCCATCCTTCATCAGCGGCGCCTGGTAAATAAGTTTCCTCACCCCCGCTTTCTCAATGGTATAGGCGTTGACCGCGGGCCTCTTCAGCAGGGCGCGCAGCCTGGAGCGGGCCGGTTCCGGATGGCAGTCCAGCAGCCTCCGTCCGATAAGCTCTCCGCCGCCGTACTTTTCGAAAGTTTTTCGGGACCTCGCGTTCATATAGGTTATAGTCCCGCCACTGTCGCAGATCGTGACCGCGAACCCGGCGTTTTCGGCCCAGTTTTCCATTCGTTCCTCCGTCCCGCCCCCGGTTTATTATAAAATATCGTCATGCCCGAATCCTCCCTACTTAAAATATCCTCCTCAAGGCGCAGCATCCGCAAATACCGTACCGACCCCGTGCCCCGGGACCTGCTGGACGTCTGCCTGGAGGCGGCGAGGCTGGCTCCGTCGGCCTGCAACGCGCAGCCCTATTCCTTCGTCGTCGCCGACGCCCCGGCCCTGAAAGAGAGGCTGGCGGCCGCGGCTTTCGGCGGCATATATTCGGCCTGCAGGTTCGCCGCGGCCGCGCCTGTGCTGGTGGCGATAACGGGCAGGAAGCAGAACTTCACCGCCTGGGTCGGCAACCAGGTGCAGGATATAAATTTCCGCTACATGGACATGGGCATAGCCGGCGAACATTTCGTCCTCGCCGCGCACGAGCTGGGACTGGGAACCTGCTGGCTTGGCTGGTTCGACAAGAAAGGCGCGGCGAAAGCGCTGGGCCTGCCGTCGGGAGAGCGCCCGGAGATACTCATAAGCGTCGGCTGGCCGGCCGAGGAACCCGCGGCGCGCGGCCGCAAATCACCCGACGAGTTCAGGCGCTACAACCCCGGTTTATGAAAAGACACGCATTGATTATATCCCTCATGTTCTGCTCCGCGGCGGCCCTCGCCCTGGCGCCCGCCGTCACCGACTGCGGCGCGACCCCCTCGACCGACGCATGCACGGCCAAGCCGAAGAACACAGACATATTCGGTCAGCCCGTCCCCGCCGAGGCGGCGCGGGAAGAAAAGGGACCGGGGACGAATAATTCACGGCCCGAAAAAAGATCGGACGGGCCGGACCGGGGTCTCCCGGTTCCCGACACCGGCGCCCGGACCTCGGAACTTCCCGCCGGCGGCCGCCCGGATTTCTCCTCCCTGGAGCGCGCCTCCACGGCGTTTCACATCTGGCTGGGCCTTGCGCTGGCGCTGCTGGCTCTCTCGGAAGCTTTCGCGGCCGATAATCCCGGACGCCGCAGGCTGTCGCTGGCGGGCTGCGCCCTGGCCGCCGTGCTGGCCCTCGGCTCGCTGGCCGCGGCGTCCGTTAAGCTGGGGCCGGACGCGCGGGTCCTTCTCGCCTTCAGGCCCGGCTTCCTGCTTTATTACGGCGCGGGCCTGCTGACGGCCAGCGCCGCGCTGTCGCAGCTGCTCAGCAGGCACTCCGACGGCGGTACTGGTTTCTGGGGCGCCGTGTCGGCCTTTTTCCTCGCCTCGGCCGGGGCCGTGCTGCTGGCCGCACAGGCCCGGGTCAACCCCGAGGCCGCCGCTTTCGTCATGGCCGGCCACGTACCCGTAGGCGCCGCCCTCCTCGCGGCCGGCGCGGTCCGCGCTTTCCTTCTCTTCAGCGCCTCTAAGCCGGCGCGCGCCGCCCTGGCGGTATTCCTCTTCGTCGCCGCCGCCATGTCCGGGCTCTACAGGGAGAGCCCCGACGCCTTCTCTCTCCATTTCACCACCATGACCGGCGCCGCCGATGAACCGCCGGCCGCCGTCACGGAAAAAGCGGCTACGGGAAGGACCAATGAAGAAGCTGCTGATAAGAAGGGCCCTCGCGGTTGACCCCGCGCTGGGACCGGAGAAGGTCCGCGACCTTCTCGCCGAGAACGGCAGGATAACCCGGATCTCCGCGGCCATCACCCCGCCGCGCGGCTGCGCCGTCGTGGACGCGCGCGGAAAGTGGCTCTTTCCCGGTTTTATAGACGCTCACGCCCACGCCCGGGAACCCGGCGGTGAGAAGGCGGAAGATTTCCGCAGCTTCGGCCTGGCCGCGGCCGCAGGGGGCGTGACGACGGCTCTGGCCATGCCCAACACTTTCCCCGCCTGCGATTCCCCCTCACTGCTGGAAAAACTCCGCGCGCGGGCGCGGAAAAGATGCGCCGTTAACCTGTTCTTCGCCGCCGCCCTCACCAAGGGGCGCGCGGGACGCCGCCTCGCCGATATGGAGGCCCTGGCCGACGCCGGCGCCGCGGCTTTTACCGACGACGGCGGCTGGATCGCGGACAGGCGCCTGCTCGAGGAGGCCCTGCGCCGCGCCTGGGACATGGGACTCCCGGTGCTCCAGCATTCCGAGGACTTCTCGCTTACGGGACGCGGCGTCGTCAACCTGGGCACGGTCTCCAGGCGGCTCGGCCTGCCTGGCATTAGCCGCGCGGCCGAGACCTCGGCGGTGAAGGCCGATCTCGCCTCGCTGCGCCGCGCGGGAGGACGGCTGCACCTGCAGCACCTGAGCTGCGCCGGCTCGGCGGAACTGGCGCGCCGCGCCAAGGCGGCGGGACTGCCGGTGACGGCCGAGACCTGCCCGCACTATATCGCGCTGACGGAGAACGACGTCGCGGCCGGGGACGCGGACATGAAGATGAAACCGCCGCTGCGCGCGGAAGCCGACAGGCGCGCGCTGATAAAGGGCCTGGCCGACGGGACAATAGATATTATCGCGACGGACCACGCCCCTCACCCGGCCCCCCAGAAGTCGAGAGGACTTCTCCGCGCGCCTTTCGGCGTCATCGGCCTGGAGACGCTGACCGGCGTATGCCTGACCTATCTCCTCTTCCCGGGGCATCTCGGCCGCCGCCGCCTGTGCGAGCTTCTTTCGCTCAACCCGGCGCGGCTGCTGGGACTGCGCTCAAAAGGATCGCTGGCGCCGGGGATGGACGCCGACCTTACGCTTATAGACCCGTCGGCGGAGTACGAGGTTAAGCCTCCTTTCGTTTCCAGGTCGTCCAACTCTCCCTTCAAAGGCCGGCGCCTGCGCGGCGCGGTATGCCTGACCGTCGTCGGCGGGAACGTCGCTTTCAGGAGGCCGGGCTGATGGGAACGCTCTACGAAAAGATCGCCAAACCCGCGCTGTTCCTGCTCGATCCCGAGACGGCGCATAACGCGGCCGTGCTGGCCGCGCGCGCGGGCTGGGCGCTGAAACTGCCCGCATGGGCCGCGCGCCTCGCCTGCGCCGCGCCGCAACGGGCCGTAAAAGTCGCGGGGCTGGATTTCCAAAACCCCGTGGGGCTCGCGGCCGGTTTCGACAAGGACTGCGAATGTTATCCCTTCCTCGGCGGACTCGGCTTCGGCTTCCTGGAACTGGGGACCGTGACGCTGCGGCCCCAGCCGGGCAACCGGAAGCCGCGGCTCTTCCGCGTGCCGGAAAAGAACGCGCTGCTCAACCGCATGGGCTTCAATAACCGCGGCGCTTTCGCCGCGGCGGAGAAACTCCGGCGTCTCGGCCGCGGCAAAGTGCCGCTCGGCATAAACATCGGCAAGAACGCCGATTGCCCGCTCGGCCAGGCCCGGGAGAATTACCTGGAGGCGCTGAAAGTCCTCTATCCTTACGGCGACTATTTCGCGGTCAATATCAGCTCGCCCAACACCAGGCAGCTGCGCGAACTGCACCGCCCGGAATACCTGGAGCCTCTGCTTGACGCGCTTCTCAGCTTCGCCGCCTCGCAGCCGTCGAAGAAGCCCGTCTTCGTCAAACTCGCGCCCGACCTGGAGCCGGCGGAGATAAAGGACTGCGCGCGCCTGGCCGCCGGGCGGGGCGCGGGACTCATAGTTTCCAACACCACCGTCGGACGGGAAGGACTGGACCGGCGCTGGGAGCACGAGGAGGGCGGGCTCAGCGGCGCGCCGCTCGTGGAAAAGGCCCGGGCCGCTCTCGGCGCGGCACTAGAGGGCGCCGGCGGCGCGGTCCCCGTGATAGCCTCCGGCGGCGTGATGACCCCGGAGGAGGCCGCCTGGCGGCTGCGGGCCGGCGCCGCGCTGGTGCAGGTCTACACCGGCCTCGTCTACGGCGGGCCCTTCTTCGTCAAAAACATCCTTAAACACCTCAGCGGAAAGGAGCCGGCCGATGCCTGAGACAAAACTTATTGTCGCCCTCGACGTGCCGACGATGGACGCGGCGCGCGCGGCGCTGGAAAAAATGAAAGGGCTGAAGGTCTATTACAAGGTGGGACCGGCCCTTTTCACCGGCGCCGGCCCGGCCTGCGTCGAACTGGCCAATAAATACGGCCGGGGGGTATTCCTCGACCTCAAGCTGCACGATATCCCGAACACGGTCAAAAGCGCCGTGGAGCAGGCGGCCCGCCTGGACGTTTTCTCGGTCTCCGTGCATTCATCCGGCGGTCCGGACATGCTGCGGGCCGCGGCCGCCGTACCGGGCAGGCCGAAGTTGTGGGGCATAACGGTACTGACCAGCTTCGACGAGGCGTCTTTCTCCCGCGTCGGCTTCCGCGCCGGCACGGCGGAGGCCGTCGACTCGCTGGCGGGGCTGGCGCGGGAATGCGGCCTCGACGGCGTGGTCGCGTCCCCCAACGAGGCGGCCCGGCTGCGCGCCGCGCTGGGCCCTGGCGCGGAGATAATCACTCCCGGTATACGCCGCGCCGCCGGGGGCGACGACCAGAAACGGACCATGACGCCCGCCGACGCCGCCGCGGCGGGAGTTGATTATATCGTGGTCGGCCGCCCCGTGCTCGGCGCCCCGGACCCGGCCGCCGAAGCCGCGTCCATACTGGAGGAGATATCATGAAGGAAGACCTGCTCGCCGCCCTGAAAGAGAACGGCGCCCTTCTTAGCGGCCATTTCCTCCTCTCTTCGGGCCTTCACAGCCCCGACTACGTGCAATGCGCCCTGGCGCTCAAGGACCCGGCACGCGCGCGGGAATACGGTGCGGCCCTCGCCGCGCTCTGGACGGGGCCAAAGCCGGACGCGGTCCTTTCTCCTGCGATGGGCGGCCTGATAATCGGCCATGAGACCGCCGCCGCGCTGGGCGTGGATTTTATTTTCGCGGAAAGGCAGGAAGGGAAACTTACCCTGAGGCGGGGATTCTCGCTGCCGCGCGGGTCCTCCGTAGTGATAGTGGAGGACGTCTTCACCACCGGCAAGTCCACGATGGAGACCGCGGAGCTGGCCGGCGCACTGGAAGTTAAGGTCCTGGGCGCGCTCTCCATGATCGACAGGACCGGCGGCCGCTCCTTCCCTTTCCCCTCCGCCAGCCTGCTCGAACTGGGATTGACCGTCTACGCTCCGCCAGACTGCCCGCTGTGCGCCGCCGGCGCGCCGCTGGTCAAACCCGGGTCCCGGACCTCCCGCTAGCCGACGAACATCAGCCTGTCGGAGAAAAGAAGCACACCGAAGATTACCAGCACGAACCCGGCCGCGATTTCGACCTTCCTGACCGCGCCGCGGAAGCGGGCGAGCAGGCCGAACACCGGCACCGTCAGCCAGGCCGCGGCCAGGAAAGGCACAGCCAGTCCGAGCGAGTAGACGAATAACAGGGCCATCCCCCTGCCCATCTCCTGGCCGGCGGCCAGCACCAGTATCCCCGACAGTATCGGCCCGATGCAGGGCGACCAGCCCAGCGCGAAGGCGAAACCCATAAGGAAGGCGCCGTAATGAGTCCCGCTGAATTTTTTCAGCGGGACCCGTTTCTCATAATTGAAGATCCGCAGGTCGAAGACCCCGGCCATCTGCAGGCCCATCACCACCATAAGGACCCCGAGCCCCTTCATGACAGGTCCGCGCCAGGAGTCGAGCAGCATTCCGACCGTCGAAGCGACCGCGCCGAGCAGGGAGAACGCTATGGCGAAGCCGGCGCAGAAAAGCAGCGCGCCCTGCAGCACCCGTCGGGAGTGCCGCCCCTCGGAATCCTTGAGCAGCTCGGAAGCGGAGTACCCGCTTATCAGCGACAGGTAGCCGGGCAGTAGCGGCAGTATGCAGGGCGAGAGGAACGAGGCGGCGCCGGCGCCGAACGCCGCCAGGAACTGCGTCACAGGCTTCTCCCCGCTTTACGGACGCCCGCCGTCTTCCTTTCGGAATAACGAACTATCTTAATCGGGGGGTTGGCTGGCGACGGCCAATGCGCCGTCTCTACGCAGCGCATCACCTCGCCCATCCTTCCCTGGGCGCGAAGAATGAGATCGCACACCTCCCGCACCGCGCCGAGCCCCCCCTCTTTGCGGGCCGTGAAATGGGACGCGGCTTTAACTTCGGGAAGAGCGTTGGCCGGCGCGCAGGCCAGGCCGGCGCGGCGCAGCAGCGGAATGTCGGTCCAGTCGTCTCCGATATAGGCCAGCTGCCGCGGCGTCAGTCCCTCCGCGGCGAGTATCTCCTCCATCGGGACCAGCTTGGAGAGGAACCCGAGGTAGGCGTAGGTCATTCCCAGCTGGGCCGCGCGCTCCTCGGTGCCCGGCGACTCGCGGCCGGTGATCACTCCGGTGCGCACGCCGAAATTATTGAGCAGGCGGAGACCTATGCCGTCGAGCGCGTGAAAGGCCTTGAACTCCACCATCCGCCCGCCGCGGCCGGGGATATAGTACATTTTGCCGTCGGTCAGCACGCCATCGACGTCCATCAGCACGATCTTTATCCCGCGCGCGCGCGCGGCCAGGTCCTTCTTGTCGTTCACGCAGCCTCCGTCTTCCATTTTTCCGCCAGGGCCAGTTCCGCCTTGCGCCCGGCGTAATTCTCCGGCGCCGGCCCCGTATATCTCATCAGGAACCAGTCTATCGTTTCCTTGAGCATGCGCTCGGCGGGTGACGGCCGCCAGTCCAGTTCTTTCAGTGCCCTGGAAACGTCCAGGGTAAAGTCCCCCCCGCCGGACAGCGGCGAGGCGGCGGACTTCCAGCCGTTCTCCTTAAGCCATTCCCGGGGCGGCGTCAGTATCTCCGCGTCGCGATGCATGATCCTGGCCGAAAGTTTAACGAGGTCCTCAAGAGAGAGCATCTCAGTCCCGGCTATATTGAAGGCGGTCCCGGGCGCGGCCCCGCTGGTCAGCAGGACGGAAAAAGCCGCGGCCAGATCCCGGGAGAAAGCGTAACTGGCCCGGAAAGCGGCGCCGGGAAGGAAGAGCGGGCCGCCGTCCGCCAGCCTCAGCCAGTAGGAATAGGCGCGCAGCGTACGGTCGCGGGGCCCGATGACGACGGGCGGCCTCGCCATCAGGACCGGAAAGGAGATCTTCTCCGCGGCGTTGCTGAAGACCTTTTCGGCTTCGGCTTTGCCCTCGGCGTAATCGTAATAAGGGGTGCGGCGAGGGTCTTTCCTGGCCGGCAGCAGGGCCGTCATGTTTTCCCTGTAAGGCGTCGGGGCGGACTCCAGCGTGGAATAGACCGCGGCGGAACTGGTGAAAACGTACAGCCCGACCCGGCCGCTGAAGATCCTTACGGCCTTTTCCGCGTCGGCGCCGCTGAAGCAGATATTATCTATGACCGCGTCCCAGCGGTCCACCGACATCCTGACCAGGTCCGCCTCGACCGTCCGGTCGCCGCGAGACTGCCTTATGTCCAGGTGCAGGTCCGGCACCGGGCAGCGGCGGGAAAAAACCGTCACATCGTGCCCAGCTTTTTGCAGCAGGTTGGCCGTTTCAAGGCCGAAAAAGCTTGTACCGCCCAAGATAAGTATCTTCATTATAAGTAATTTCCTCTTGCATTATTATATTAAGGCCACGGGCGTCCGGTCAAACCCAATGTGGTTAACTATTGTTAACCATAGGCGCCATTGCAAGGGGAAGAGGAGAAGACGCTTGATTCGACCGTAGCGCTTTATGCTACCATAGGTTAACATAGGTTAACAATGGCCGGAGACATTCTTTCGATACCCGAAGCGGCTGCGATACTCGGCGTTTCGCGCATAGCCGTGTTCAAGCGCGTCAAGAGCGGCGCTATTCCCGCTTTCCGGGTAGGACGCTCCTGGGCCATCGCCCGGACCGACATAAAGCCACCGGCGCCGGCAAAAAAGCCTTCCCCCTCGTCAGCGCCCGGCGCCCCGGCGCGGGAGGACTCGCGGACCGAAGATCTGGATTCCATGGGATGGGACTAGAGCGGCCCGCCGGCTCAGCGCAGCACGGGCGAAGATCTCAGAAAATTCATGAGCGGGAACTCGGTGACGGGCCTGTCGTCCGTCACGGGACGACAGCCCGACATGGCCAGTTTTTTTTCCGCCGGCCCCAGCCGCCGGGCAAGCAACATCTCCGCGGTCAGCTCCGGTAAATCTTCGGCGATGCTCCCCTTCCTCAACCCCCTTCTAAGCGACGTGGGCGATAGGTCGGGCGCACGGAACGAGCCCAGCGCCAGGAAGCCGGGCTGGGCCGGAAAGGACCAGATCTCCAGGAAAGGAAAAACCTCCCCCATCGCCTTAAGTATGGCGCAACGGTCCGTTTCAAAACACGGGGTGGGCACCCATACGCTCGCTATACC
>JAVVFK010000088.1:0-8616 GCA_032251015.1 Elusimicrobiales bacterium | reverse complement strand
GCCTAGTATCTGGTGGTTGAAGCCGTAGAAGTCCACCGCTATGACGCAGGCGGGCTTCTTCTCCTCCATGTAGCGGCGCACCAGCCGTATGAGCTTGAGCCAGAGGAAGAAATTCTTGAAGGGCTCGGCGAAGCCGACGGCGCCGACCGAGACCAGGTTATAGATGAAGTGCGTCGAGACCTCGCGCATGCGCACGCCGCCTATCGAGGTGACGCAGATCCCGGGGTCTTTTTCCTCAAGGGCCTTTATCAGGCGCGAGGCGTGGAGGTCGCCGGAGGGGTCCCCGGCTACTACGAGAACGTTCTTGGTAGTGGAAGCTATTTGGGCCATAAATCGTGGCCGGGCTGGGAGGGCCCCTGCGCCGGCTGCCGCGTCAGGACTTGTCGACGCCTATATTCCGGAGGGCCTCTTCGGCCAGCACCTTGGTCGCCTTGCCGATGTCGCCTATCGAGCGGGCCAGCGACTCCGCCTGGTCCGGGCCTTCCGGCTCTGAGACCTCGAAGCGGCGCATCTTGTCGGTGATCTCCAGCGCCAGGCGAAGGGCCTTGAGCCCTTTCTCGCCGCTGGGCGTGGGGGTCTTGGAGGTGCGTATGCAGTCTATGAAATGGGCGAGTTCCTCGCGTATGGGCTGCTTGGGCTCGAGCCTGGGATAGGAGATCTCGATGTCCTTGAGCGTCTTTATCGTGGGGACCTTCTTGCGGTAGATCTTGAGCCGGGCGCTGACGTAATCCACCGAGATGTAGGCGTCCTGCTGGTAGACGCGCATGCGGCGGGAGGCCTCCATCGTGGCGCGGCTGGCGGTCACGTCCGCGATGCAGCCGTTGCGGAACTTTATGCGGACGTTGGAGATGTCCTCGTGCGGGGAGAGCATGCTGGCGCCTATAGCCTCGAAGGATTCCACCTCGGAGTCCATCATGGTCAGCAGTATGTCGAGGTCGTGTATCATCAGGTCCAGCGTGACGCCGGTGGCGGCGACGCGCGGATCGAACGGGCCGAGGCGCTCTATCGTTATGTAGCGGGGGTTCTTGATATGCTTGAGGGTCTCGACCACCGCGGGGTTGAAGCGCTCGGAATGGCCCACCTGCAGGACCACTTTTTTCTTCTCCGACATCTCCAGCAGCTTGCGGGCGCCTTCCTCGGAATTGGTGATGGGCTTCTCCATCAGGAGGTGCACGCCGGCGCTCAGGGCTTTGAGGCCTATCTCGGCGTGGTACTCGGTGGGGGCGGCCACCACCAGGGCGTCCACCTGCGGCAGCAGGTCTCCGTAGTCCTTGTAGGCTATGCAGTTGTACTGCCAGGCTAGGACCTGCGAGCGGCGCAGGTTGGGGTCGGCCACGCCGACCAGTTCCACCTCGGGCATCATGGAGAGGGTGCGGGTGTGAAAGCCCCCCAGCTTGCCGGCTCCTACGACGCCGAACTTGAGTTTTTTGGGTTTATTTTCCGCCATTTTTGAACTCCTGGACCTGTGTAAAGGGAAAAAGCGATAGAAAAGCCCTCCGGGGGCCTGATAACTATTATATTTTACTATATATCGGGGGGGGAAGGGGGTGGGTCGGCCGCGCCGCCGGGCCCCAACCCCTTGGACATACCCCACCCGTGAGTAGAAACCGGCCAGGGCCGGCTTCCGTCCCCGCGGGGCCGCGCTTATGATGCGGAAACGGCCCGCTTTCGAGAATCCCTGCCAATTATTGCCCCCGCCGGACCTTAAGGATATGATACCTGTGAACCCGGACACGGGCGGGTCGAAGCGCATATCCTGGCCCGCTGCGCTTTACTCCGTCCCGCTCAAGGTGTACAATTAGGACCGATGCGCGTCGCGCTCCTATTGCCGCTTTTCCCGGAAGTCCTCATCCGCCTGTCGGTCAGGGGGGAAGGCGATTTCCCGCTGGGGCTCGGTTATATCGCGGCTTGTCTCCGGCGGGAGGGCCACACCGCGGCTATCTTTATCCCCGACGGTATCCGCTTGGGTATGAAGCGCGTCTGGCGGGAGCTAGAGGAATTCCGGCCCGACATTCTCGGCCTGTCGGCGCTCACCCAGAATTTCATGGAGGCCCGGCGCGTGACCATGGAAGCCAAGCGGCGCCTCGGCTGCCCCGTGGTCATGGGCGGTCCGCACCCGACCGCTCTTCCCCGATCAACTCTGGAAGGTCTGCCCGAACTGGACGCGGTTATACGCGGCGAAGCGGAGCTTTCCATGCTGGCGCTGGCGGCCGAATTCGACAGGAGCGGCCGGGTCGACTTCGGAAAGGTTCCCGGAGCGGCCTATCTGAAGGGCGGAGAATACGTCGCCAACCCTTTCCCGGACTTCATATCCGATCTCGACAGCCTGCCTCTCCCGGCTGCTGACCTTTACAACTCCGTTAAGACTGGTTTCGGCAGCAATAAGATCCTTACAAGCCGCGGCTGTCCAGGGCGGTGTAATTTTTGCGCCAATATCTGCATGGGCAAAAAATTCAGGGCCCACAGCCCCGAACGGGTGGTGGACGAGATGGAGCGGCTGGTGCGGGAGCAGGGGGCCTTCTTTCTTCAGATATCCGACGACTGTTTTACCGCCGACGCCGCCCGTGTGCATCGGATCTGCGACTTGATCATCAGCCGCGGGCTGAAGATATACTGGGATGCCGCCGGCCGGGTGAATACCATGCAGGATGAGAATTTGATCGTAAAAATGAAGAAGGCGGGACTGGTTCGCGTGGTTCTAGGAGTGGAGACCGGCAGCCAGGAGATCAGCGACCTGATGCGGAAGGGGACGACTTTGGAGATGGCCGAGCGCTGCTGTCGCCTGCTGCGCAAGCACGGCGTGGATATCTACACGTCGTTTATATTCGGGAGCGAAGGGGAGACGCTGAAAACCCTCTGGCGGACGGTGGCGTTCTCGTTCAGGCTTAAGCCGACGATCGCCTCCTACACCCCGCTTATTCCATTTCCCGGAACGCCGATTTTCGATAAGTATTACAAGGACTTCGATCGTCCCGGCACGGATTGGACCGGTTGGTGTTCATTCGGGCCATTCCGTCCCTGTGAACCCAGGCAGACGCGCCTTTCATATCTGACGCTCTGGGTTTGCTCGGTCCTGGCCATGTTGTGCTATATGCTCTATCCGCCGCAGTTGCTGAGGCTATTCCTGGCCTCGGTCAGGTTCGCCGCCCTTTCTCCCAAATAAAACCCGCCGGAGCTTAAGACTTACTGCCGGGGCAGGCCGGGTCTATAGCCGTGACGGCTATTCCAAGTTCGGCGGCGCGGGCGAGGAATCCGTCCATCCCGAGTATCAGCGTGGTGCCGGCTTCCAGGATCAGGGTGTCGGCTCCGGCCGCGGTCATGGCTTCCAGCGTGGGAGCGCCGACCACTGGCAGGTCGAAGCGCATGTCCTGGCCCGGCCTGGCCACTTTCACCACCACCATGTCCTTCGGCGGTTTCTCGCCGGGCAGCAGGCGGGCGAAGATCTCGCCGGCCCGTTTTATGCATTCGTCGGTGCCTTCCATCCCCTCTACGGCCACTATCGCGCCGCCCCGGGCGACCACGGTCAGGCCTATGTCCAGGTCCGCTATGGTCCTGGCGGCCTTCCATCCCGCGGCTATGCTGGACTCGCGGTCCTTATGAGGAGTCTTCTCCGTCAGCGGGCCGGGTTTGGGCAGGGAAGATTCGAGAAAGGTGGCGGAGCTGACGACCTCTATTCCGTCTTTCGCCAGTTCGCCCGCTATGGCGGCGAAGACAGAGGTGGGGCGGCGGTCCTTTAGCGTCAGCAGGAGTCGGGCGGCGCGCAGGTCCGGCAGGAAGCCGCCGAATATGGAGACATGTTCTATCTTGCCGGCCATCAGGACGCGGGTCACGCCGTGCTTTTTGAAGAAATCTATCGGGGCAGAAAGCTGGCCGAGACGGAAATAGGCGATCTCTTTGGACAGGCCTTCGGCCTCGGGCGAGGTCATGCCGGTCAGGCCGGCCGTAAAAACCTCGCAGCCGCGGGCTTTAGCCTCCCGCGCGAAGAGCAGCGGGAAGCCGCCGGCCCCGGCGATGAGCCCTATCTTCTCAGGCATCCGTCACGTCCGCCGCTGCCGAGCGGCGCGGGCGCGCTATGCCGCGCTTGGAGGATTCGACGAAGTCGAGGATGAGGGCCGCTTCCGGAGGCAGGTTCTCCCCGCGCAGCCGGGCCACGGCGTCTTTGAGCAGCAGCCCGCGGAAAAAGAGCGTCTTGAATACGTGCTTGACGGCCTTTATCTGTTCGCGGGTATAGCCGTTGCGTTTCATCCCGACCAGGTTGAGCGTTACCGGGCGGGCGCGGTCTCCTTGCGCGGTGACATACGGGATGATGTCCTGGCTGGCCATGCCGCCGCCGGAGATCATCGCGAACTTGCCGATGCGGGTGAACTGGTGTATGCCGGCCAGGCCGCTTATCAGGGCCCGGTCGCCTATCTGCACGTGCCCGGCCGCCGCGGCGGAGTTGACCATGATGACGTTGTCGCCCACGCGGCAGTCGTGGCCGAGATGGGAATTGGCCATGAGCATGCAGCCCGAGCCCATGGAGGTCAGGTTAGTGGCGTGCGAGCCGCGGTGCAGCGAGACGTTCTCGCGTATGACGTTGCGGTCGCCCATGGTGAAACGCGTATGCTCGCCCTTGTATCCCCAGTCCTGCACCGGTAAAAAGGTTGTCCTTGCCGACGGTGCAGAATTCGAAGATGCAGTGCGGGCCGATCCTGGTCCCGTCGCCTATCTGCACATCCTCGCCTATGACCGTGTAAGGGCCTATCTCGACGTCCTCTCCTATCTGGGCTTTGGCGTCTATGACCGCGGTGGGGTGTATCTTGGTCGCCATTTATTCCTCCGGGTGCAATTAGAAAGTGTTCAGTCCACCACGAATATCATCTCGGCTTCGGCCGCCGGCTCGCCTTCAACGAAGCCCCGGCCGCTGACCTTGGCCATGTGGCCCTTGAACCTGAGTATCTCGACGTGGAGTTTGAGCACGTTGCCGGGTACTACCTGGCGGCGGAAGCGGGCCTTGTTTATGCCCGCGAAATAGGCGAACTTGCCCTTTATCTCGGGTAGGCCCATCAGCATGGCCGCCGAGGTCTGCGCCATGGCCTCCACTATCAGCACGCCGGGCATGACGGGTTTGGTCGGGAAGTGGCCGTGGAAGAACAGCTCGTTGGCCGTGACGCATTTGACGCCGACCGCGCGCTTGTTCTCCTCTATCACCTCCACCCGGTCTATGAGCAGGAAAGGGTAGCGGTGGGGGATGGTCCTGATTATCTCTTCGCAGTCTATCACGCGGCAGGTTTTGTAAGAGGGGGCTTTCTTGTCGTCCATTTTCACCTCGTTCCGCTTTTGAGCAGTTTAGCAAAATTGACATTATTGCGGTGGCCGGTGCGCTCGGCGCGCACCGCCGCCGGCAGGGGGGCGCCCAGCAGCGCCAGGTCGCCCAGCAGGTCGAGCGCCTTGTGGCGCACCGGTTCGTCTGAGAAGCGCAGTCCCCCGTCGCAGAGTATCGCGTCCTTCTCCACAAGCATGGCGTTGGCCAGCGAGCCGCCTTTGGCCAGGCCGGCGGCCTTGAGCCCGTCGAGTTCTTCGCGCAGGCCGAAAGTGCGGGCCGGGGCTATCTCCTTCAGGAAAGAGTCCGGCGTCACTTCCAGCGTCAGTTCCGTGCGGCCGAGCATGGGATGGGGATGGTCGAACAGCACGGACAGGAAGAGGCCGCCGGACGGCTCAGCGCGGTAGAAGGCGTCCCCGTCCTTCAATTCGACGGCGCCGGGAAGGGAGACGGGGGGGATCTCCTGCCCGTCCTTTCCGGCGACGCCGGCCCGGAGCATGGCTTCGGCGAAAGGCAGGGCCGAGCCGTCGGCGGCCGGCGGTTCCGGGCCGTCCATGAGTATGTCGAGATCATGTATGCCCAGGCCGGCGCAGCAGGCGAGGATATGTTCCACCGTGTGTACGGTGCGGCCGCCGAGCGTGAGGTTGGTGCCGCGCACCGTGGACGAGACATGGTCCAGCAGGGCCGGTATGGGGGCGGTGCCGTCGGGCAGCAGGAAGCGCAGGCCGGTGGGACCGCCGGCGGGGCGGAAAACGGCGCGGCAGGGCAGGCCGGTATGCAGACCGGCGCCCTGTACGGAAGTTTCCGACTTAAGGGTTTTTCTTGTCATCCCCGGCGGCGTTCTTTTTGAGCCGCTTGAATTCCGCGTACATCTCCGGCAGTTTGGAAAGGGTCGCCTCTATCCTCATGAATTCGCGGCGCGGCCGCCCGAGCGGGCCCAGCACTATGGAGCCCTCTTTGAGGTCGGCGATGACGCCGGTGCGTCCCATGACTATGGAATTGGAACCTATCTTGAGATGGTCGCTGAGGCCGGACTGGCCGGCTATGACGACATTGTCTCCCAGCTCGGTGGAACCGGCGATGCCCACCTGGCCGAGTATGAGACAGTTGGCCCCGGTCTTTACATTGTGCGCGATGTGCACCAGGTTGTCTATCTTGGTGCCGGAACCTATGACCGTGCGGTCCAGCGCGGCGCGGTCTATGGTGCAGTTGGCGCCTATCTCCACGTCGTCGCCTATCTCGACGGTACCGAGCTGGGGGATCTTCTCGTGGCGGCCGCCGGCGCGCACGTAGCCGTAGCCGTCGGAGCCGATCACGGTGCCCGCGTGTACGACGCAGCGCGCGCCCGCCTTGCAGCGGTCCAGCAGCGAAACGCGCGGGTGCAGGCGCGTGCCCGCGCCCACGGAGGCTCCGCGGCCGACATATGCCCCCGCTTCCAGTATGGCTCCTTCTCCTATGGAGGCGTTGTCCTCCACCACGCAGCCCGGGCCTATCCAGGCGTCGGGCGCCACCGAAGCCGAGCCGGCGACCACGGCCGAGGGATGCCTGCCCGCGCGGCGGGGCGGGGCCATTTCCTTCTCCAGCTCGCGGAGCATCAGGGCGAAAGCGTAGCGGGGGTTCTTGACGTAGATGTGGGATCTGCCGTCCGGGGGTTTGACTTTGCCTTCGGCCTCGGCGGGCAGCAGCACGGCGGCCGCGCGGCAGTTCTCCAGCAGGCCCAGCTTGTCGGGCGAATCTATGAAGCAGATGTCGCCCGGACCGGCGGCTTCGGCCGGGTTGATCCCCGTCACGACGCGCGCGGCCGGGCCGCTTTCCAGGCGGCCGTCCGTTATCGCCGCGACTTGTTCGGCTGAAAAATTCATCTGTTCTCACCGTTCCCGTTCTTTTCGAGTTTCTCCAGCAGTTTGCCGGTAAGGTCCACCGCGGCGTGGCCGAAAAGTATCGAGCGTTTGTCTATGATCACGCTGACGCCCTCGCTGACGGCCAGTTCCCGCAGCAGGAAATATATGCGGCCGAGTATGGCCTCGGTCTTCTTCGATTCCCTCTCCAGCAGTTCTTTTTCCGCCTTGCGCTGGTCCTCCCGGAGTTTCTCCCGCAGGGTCTCCAGTTCCTTCTCTTTGACGGCGATGGCCGCCTCTATGTCGGCCACGGAGGTGGATACCGACATCCTGAACTTCTCCAGCGACATCGCTCCCACGCCGGGCATGTGTATCAGCGGCTGGCGGGCCGGCGCGGCGGCGGTATCGTCCCCGCCTTGCGGGGACATGCCGGGCAGCGCCGCGGCGGCCGCGGTGGAGAGAGCGGGGAGCGCGACGGCCGCCGTGGATACGCCCGGGGCGGAGACGGCCGCGGTCGAGACGGCCTGGGGGGCGTCCTCTCCGAAGAAAAGCGGCAGGGCCGCCGCGAATTCCCGCTCCTGGCGCAGGCGGGAAATCCCGGCCTTCAGGGCGAAGATCCTCTTCTTGGCGGCTTCGAGCTCGGTTTCCCGCTCTTTAACCTCGGCGAGGAACTCTTCGCGCGCGCCCGTGGTCCCGGAGTATTCGCGGAAGACGCGGTCCATGTCGACGTAACCTATCGTGCCGGATTCCCCGCGGTTCTCCTCCAGGGACAGTTCCAGCGCGGCCGCGTTAAGGGGCAGCAGTAGCAGCGGTATAATGAGAAGTTTTTTCATCTTTTCGTACCGTCTCTTTCGGTTTTTTTAACGGCGCGCGCTCAGAAAAGGTTTCCCAGCGTGAAGTAGATATCGGAGCGCTGTTCGCCGTCCTTGTGGTTGAAGCCGTAGCCCCAGTCCAGTCTTATGGGGAACGCGGGCGTGGTGAAGCGTATGCCGAAGCCCGCTCCCATCTTAAGCTGCTTCTCCCCTTCGCCGGCCCGCAGGCTCACGTCGTCGAAGCGGTCCCAGGAGTTGCCCACATCGAAGAAGAACGCCCATTGCACTATCGTGCGGCGGCGCTCCCTGGCCAGCGGGAACTTGAATTCGAGGTTCAGCACGTCGTAGACGCGCCCGCCTTCCAGCGGGCCGACCTGTCCGTTGGAGTTGTAGCCGCGTATGGTCTCGGAGCCGCCGAGGAAGTATTTCTCGTAGAACGGCACCCGGTCCGTGTCGCCGAAGCGGGCCACGTAGCCCATGCGGTTGGCTATGGAGAGGACGAAAGGGTAGTCGTCTATGGAGAACAGCTTGAAGTTGTGGCTGTAGGAAAGGCTGGGCTTGTAGAAGTTCACGTCGCCCATCAGGGGCCCGCCCGTGAATTCCAGGCCTATCGCGCCGCGCCCGCCGCGCGTGGGGTCCCAGACGCTGTCGCGCGTGTCGCGGG